>JAAZNR010000652.1 GCA_012798155.1 Thermogutta sp.
GGGACCTGGGCGCCTGCCGGATAGACCAATCGCGCCGCGGGCCGCGGTTCGCCCAAGGGTGTGACGACCAGCGTCCGTCGGCCCTCCTCGGCCGGCGATTCGCGAATTTCGACCAGGGCTTCCAGCGCGGCGGGCGAGGCCGCGGCCCCGGCCACCGCCATGACCGCCAACCGCGCGCCTCGCAGATACTCCGGCCGCACATAAGACAGCGGGGAACGCACGGTTGCCAACCCCTCCCGTCCGGCGAAGCTTCGCCCGGCGACCGACGTCATCCAGGGATAGTCGCCCTGTCCGATGGTGAAGTCGCCCAGTTGCGGCACCTTGCCGGCCAGGCGAAAGCGATAGCCGTTTCCGCGGATCAGCATCAGCTCGCCGCCCTGCCGGGTCTGCTCCGCTTGCACCTCGGCGCTCAGCCGCACGATATGGCATTGACCGGGGGAGGGTTCCTGCAAATAGAACCGCGTCCATTCCCGGAGGGTGGTCGCCAGCAAAGCGGCGGGCGTCAAGCCGCCCGTCGTCGAGGGGGGCGCGGTCGCCACGGCGGGCGGCAAGTCCTGGGCGAAGAAATCGGCCGTGACCTCCAAAACCCGCGGCAGCGCGCCCAGCGACGTGTAGTGCCCCATCCCCTCCAGCCAGATCACCTTGTCCGCGATGCCGAGGGCCTGCGCCAGCTTCTCGGTACAAGCCCTGGGGATCACCTCATCCTCCGCGGCATTGATCATGAGGACGTTCCCGGCCTGGGCGCGGTCGCGGAGGGCGTCCGCCCGATACAACGGGTCGCATTGGCGGAGGGTCTCCCATACGGCCGCCCGCTGCTCCTCGGACAAACCCTCCAGAAATCGGCGCAGTTCTTCGGCCTCGCGGGCAGCGGCCAGGATGGCGGGAATGTCTCCCCCCGCCAGGATCAATGCCGCCCGGTGCAGTCGCGGCTCTCGCTCCGCGGCCGAGGCGGCGACGACCCCGCCCAGGCTGATCCCCGCCACGCCGATGCGATCCGCGCGGACCTCGGGTCGCGAAGCCAGGAAATCCACGGCCCGGCGGACCTCCTCCAGGGCTTGACCGAGGACCGCGGTGAAGCGTTCCGGACTCGCCAGAATGTCGCGCGGACCGTTGGGACCGCCGCGCTCCCCGTAGTAGGGCAACTGGAAGACCATCGCCGGAATGCCGCGCGAAGCCAGCACGGACGACAGGGCCCGCACCAATTCCAAGCTGCCGTCCAAAATGTGCAGGCAAACGACCGCCGGCCGCGGTTCATCCCCCGGACGCATGTTCAGCGGCAGGTAGTATTCCACGGGGATGACATTGTTTTGCGGCAGCTCGGTGACGACGGGCGAGGGGTACCGCAGGCGGACCACGCGGCAGGTCTCTTTCTCCGCGACGGAGACGATCTCGCAGTCGAAGCTCCCGCCATGCGAGGAATCACGGACGGTCCACACGCCGCCGGGCCGCCAATCGGTCGCCGCCGTGGCTTGGGAAGCGGATGAATCCTCTGCCGCGGAAGCAAAGCCCCCGGCCAAGAGCAAGAGGAAAGCCGCGGCTGCGACCGCCGTCAGACAGGACCTCCGCAGGAAGACCCCGCATCTCCGCGGGAAGACCCCGCTCGGATGCTTTCGCGATGAGCCGCAGCGGCTTTCCGGAAGACGAGCGGGCGAAATCGAAGTCGGAAAAGGCATTTCGGCTACCATCGCGCGACGATCCTCCAGGGCTTGATGTTGACCACAGATTGCCGGCTACGGTTCATGATTGCACGATTCCAGTCGCTTTGAAACGGGGAAACGCAAAAGGCACGGCTTTTGGAACGAAGACACACAGAGGACAGGGCTTTTGAAACGCCGAGGACGCAGGGGGCGCGGAGAAAGAATTACAGAAACCCTGCCCGCCGCTCGGCGTTCTCGGCCTCTTTGCATTGGTTGCGTCTCTGTGTTCTATGCGTCTCTGCTTTCGTAGCCGTTCACGCGCCTGCCCGGTCTCTCATCGGAACGCGGAGGCGCAGAGCCTGTTTTTGAAACGCAGAGGGCGCGGAGAAGGCGGAAGGAGAACGGACAATGGGTAGCCCGAACTCTGCGTTCTCCGCGTCTCTCCGTTTCCGCCTTTTTACTCTTTTTATTCCCCGAAAGCCAATACTTTCAATTCCCGCCGGGCGTCACCGCCGGCTTACGCCGGCGGCTCACGGAACGGATGCAAAACGCAAACGTGAGGCGCAACGCGCCAGCGCGAGCCGCCGGGTGCCACTGCCGGCTTGTCCGGCAGTGCGGGGTGACGGCCGGGCGGCCGAGGTCGTAGCCCCTCATTGCGTCGGGTGGCCGGGGTCGTGGCCCTTTATTGCGCCGGGTGGCTGGGGTCGTAGCGCAGCGAAGCCCCCAGACGCGCGCCGGGTGCCGCCGCCGGCTTACGCCGGCGGATCGAAGAACGGATGCAAAACGCAAACGTGGGGCACAACGCGATAGCGCAGTGGCACCCCTGCGCGGAGGAAGTCGCGGAGGAAGAATCGCCGGGAAAGGCCTACCCCTTCCTTTTGGGCCTGGCCGACTTTGTGGGGGCCTTTTTCGCCCCTCCCGCACGTTGATTGGCAGGTTCGCTCGCGGCCCTCTTTTTGGCCGCACGAGGCCCCGCGGACAGCGGCTCGCGGGCCTTGCCGCTTTTCCGCTTCTTCCAATCGAAAGTACGGAGGGAATCGCCCAGCGTGTCCGGGCCTGGGTGCCCCAGGTGTTCGAGCAATCGCAGGTCGAGTTGCCGCCGCTCGATATCGACGCGGGCGACGGCCACTTTGACCAAATCGCCCAACCGGTATTCCCGTCCCGCTCGATGCCCGGTCAGGCTGTGCGTCGCGCGGTCGAAGCGGTAAAAGTCGTCGGTCATCGACTCGATGTGCACCAGGCCTTCCGCAGGCAGGGCGATCCCTTGCACGAACATGCCGTAGCTCTCCACGCCGGTCACCACGGCCTCCATTTCCAGGCCGATGCGTTCGCCGAGGTAGGCCAGCAGTTTGAGCCGAACCAGCTCTCGCTCGGCCAATTCCGCGCGTTCCTCGCGGGCCGAGCAATGCTCGCCCAATTCCACCAATTCCACGGGGTTGATCCGGGGGTTTTCGTCCAGGAGCAAGGCGTGGACCAGGCGGTGGACGGTGAGGTCCGGGTAGCGGCGAATGGGCGACGTGAAATGGCAATAGCAATCGCTGGCCAGGGCGAAATGGCCCTCCTCTTGCGGGGCGTAGACCGCCCGTTGCAGCGTCCGCAAGACCGCGTAATGCACGGCGTACTGCTGCGGCGTGCCCGTAAAGTCGTTGAGGATGCGCTGCAGGCTGAAGCGGTCCTCCAGTTGGTCGGTGGGGTGGCCCAGCCCTTCCAGGAACTCTTGCAGCAGCCGCAGCTTGCGCAAGGAGGGCGGCCGATGGGTACGGCGGAGGAACGGCCAACCGCGGGCGGAGAGGGTCTCGGCCACGGCCTCGTTGGCCGCCAGCATGAACTCCTCGATCATTTGATGGCTTTCGGTGTTCGGCACGACGTGGGCGCCCGTCACCTGCCCCCCGCGGTCCAGGTCCACCTTGACCTCCGGCATGGCCAGCTCCAAGGCCCCGCGGCGCATCCGTCTGGCTCGCAACAGGGCGGCCAGCTCGCGCATCCCCAGAAGCAGCTCGCCGACCTTCTTGCCCAGCCGCGGCGTCCCCGCGGCAGGGTCGGCCAGAAAGGCGTCCACCTGCTCGTAGGTCAGACGCTTGTCGCTGCGGATGACGGACCGCCGCAGGGCGACGTCGGTCTTCACGCCCTCGGCCGTGAATTCGATGTACGCGCTGACGGTGAGCCGCAATTTGCCGGGCTGAAGACTGGCCAGACCGTTCGAGATCAACTCCGGCAGCATGGGGATTACGCGATCCGGCAGGTAGATGCTGGTGGCGCGGTCGCGGGCTTCGCGGTCCAGCGGCGAGCCGGGCGGGACAAAATGCGAAACGTCCGCGATGTGCACCCCCAGCCGCCAACCCCCCTCCGGCAACCGTTCCAGCGAGATGGCGTCGTCGAAGTCGCGGGCGTCCTCGGGATCGATGGTGATGGTGACCTCGCCGGTCGCATCGTAGCGGTCGGGCGGGACGGTCTCTTCGAACTCCGCGGAGCGGCGGCGGGCGTCCTCCAAAACGTCGGGCGGGAAATCGCCGGGCAAATTAAACTCGCGCAAGATGGTCAGGGTATCGACGCCGGGCTTGCCCAGCGGCCCCAAGGCCTCGACGATCACGCCCTCGCCGCGGCGGTAGTGGTTGGGAAACCGCAGCATTTCGATCACGACTTTGTCGTCGGCGCGGACGTTCTTCGCCCCGGCGTCGCCCACGAAAATCGGCTGCGCGAAGACCGTGCCGTCCACCTGCACGTAGCCCATCCCTTCCTCTTCAAAGTACGTTCCCACGAAGCGGGAGGTCTGCCGTTCGAGGACCTCGACGATTTGGCCGGCGGGTCCCAGCCCCCGGCGCTTGGCGCCGCCGCGGTGGGCCAACCGCACGCGGACCAGATCGCCGCTGGAGGCGTCCCCGCTCCATTCCGGGGGGACGTAGATGTCGTCTTCCTTTCCGGCCCCTGCGGGCGCCCCGCGGGGACGGACGAATCCGTAGCCGGCCTCGCGGCGGCGAAAGATACCGATGATTTCGGCGGCCGGCTTCTTCTCCTCGCCCTTCCGCTTGCCTGCCGGATACACCAGGTGCCCGCCGCCGAACTCCACCAGCCCGGCCGACACCATTCGCTTGACCGCCTTGCGGACCAGATGCGATTCCTCCGCCGGGACCTTGAGTTGCTTGGCGATGGCCTTGGGCTTGACCGCCTGATAGTCGGGCGATTGGACCAGCTCCAAGATCGCGCGTTCCAAATCCTGCAAAACTTGTTTCATGACATGACCTTCAAAAAAGAGTGGGGGCATCCCTTCGGCAGGCGTATTTCCGAACCGCAACCGAAGAGCGGCGAGCGAAGTCGCAGCCCCGGCCGAACTCGGCCATCAAGATAGCAAATGCACCGATCCGCCGACAGACGATCGCGTGCGGGGAGCGTAACTGGATGAGGGAACTCAGGCGGGATAAGGAAAACTCCGATCGACACGATGAATACTTTGTCCATTATCGCGGAGGAAGGCTGCCAAGACAACTCCACCCCCGCGAATGCGGTGCCGCCCGTGCGGACCGCCCCTTCACGCGTCCGCCCCGGGTCTCTTTTTGGAAACGCAGAGAGCATGGATTTTGAAACGCAAAGGCGGAGCCTGCACGGACTTTGAAACGCAGGGGACCCAAAGGACGCCGAGAAAGAAATTGGTATTTGCAATTGTCCGTTTTCTGCCTCTCTGCGTCCTCTGCGTTCTCCGCGTTTCCGTCTCTTTGTTTGCCAAAGCCCAATTATTTGCCAAAGCCCAATACTTTTCAGTTCCGGCCGGGCGGGTGACAAAC
>JAAZNR010000653.1 GCA_012798155.1 Thermogutta sp.
ACGGCGCTGCCCATGATTCACCACCCCCGGCGTCAGCCGCTGAAGCGAATCAACAGGATGTCGTCCTCGTGGACGACGTAATCCTTGTGCTCATGGCGGACCAAGTTGTGGGCCTTCAGCTCGCGCTCGCTTCCCAGGCGGATGAGGTCGTGGTAGTTCATTACCTCGGCCCGAATGAAACCCTTGGCCAAATCGGTATGGATGGCCTCGGCGGCCTCGACGGCGGTGGCTCCGCGGCGGACGAGCCAGGCGCGGACCTCCTTCGGCCCGGCCGTCAAAAAGGTCTGCCTGCCGGAGACCCGTAGCAGCATCCACAGCAGTTGGCCGCGATCGGCCCCGCCCACCCCCAGCTCGGCCTGAAAGGCCGCGCGTTCCTCGGGATTCATGGCCGCCAGTTCCACCTCCAGGGAGAGCGGCGCGGCGAAGACGGGCAATTCCGCCGGCAGCATCGCGGCGAAGCGGCCGAAGTCGCTCTCGTCGTCGGCCGTGTTGACCACGACCAATTGCGGCTTTTCGTTGAGCAGTCGAAAGGCCCGGGTATGCCGCAGTTCGTGCGGCTGCATGTCGGCCTCGGTGAGCGGCCGGCCGGCCTCCAGTCCCTCCTTGACCCGTTCCAGCACCGCCAGCTCCTCCTCGAACGTCTCGCGATCCTGTTTGGCTCGCGGCTTGCGGAGGGCCTCTTGCACCCGTTCGATGCGGCCGGTCACGATCTCCAGGTCGGCCAGGATCAAGTCCTCGCGGAAGGATTGCAATTCGGCGGCGGGGTCGGCGCCGCCGAAGGCGGGCACCACCAACACCAGGCAGCCCACGTCGCGGAGCACGGCCAGCTTGGCGGCGTTTCCCTGATGGGAGCGGTTCAAGCCCGGCGTGTCCAAAATCTCCAGCGCGGCGGGGCTGACCTTCTTGGCGTCGTAGAGTTTGCGGAGTTCCTCCAGACGGGGGTCGGGCAGGGCCGCCATCGCGCTTTGACCGCTATGCGACAACGCCGGGTCCGGCGCCACGCCCGTCAACCAATGAAACAGCGTACTCTTCCCGCAGCCCTGATAGCCCACCAACCCGATCTGCATGACAAACTCCGTCCCCGATGGGGTCGATTTCGCCTGGATGGTTCCGGAAATCCGCGCCTGCCATCCTCCACAGGCGACGCCGAGCCGCCGGCACCGCACACGTATCACGCATCCCTGAGGAATTGCTCGAGTTTGCGACGTACGCGATCCGGTCTGCAAAGCTGGCATTCCCAGATGACCAGCACGGACCAGCCGAGCCTCCGTAATCGTCGACGCACGCTGCGATCGCGCCGGGCGTTCCGTTCCAGTTTGCGCCGCCAGAACTCGGTTTGGGAGGCGGGCAGCGATTTTCCCTTACGGCAACGATGCCGATGCCAGAAACATCCGTGTACGAAGATGACCCGGCGACGCGAGGGGAACACCAGGTCGGGACACCCGGGCAGCGACGCCACGTGCAGCCGGTAACGGCAACCCAGGGCGTGGACCATGCGGCGGACCGTCATTTCGGGCGAGGTATCCTTGCCTTTGATCGACCGCATGATGGCGGCCCGTTTCTCGGCGGAAAATACATCCGTCATGACGACTCACCGATAGCGCGACCCAGCCGCTCTAAAAATGCGCCGTGTTTTCCCTGATGCACCTCATCGTGACACCGGCTGCAAAGGACGACCAGATTCTCGGCGGCGTTCTCGCCTCCTCGTGCATGCGGCGTCAAATGGTAAAGCTCCAGTATACGCGGATCCTGTTCTCGCCATTGCTGGATCCGCCACCCGCAAATGCGACAGGCGTTGCCATCGCGAGCGTAAACCTTGCGCTGTTCGCTTTCCGGAATGTGTCGGTCGTGCTCTTGCGCCACGCGATCCGCGGAGAGGAGGACGTACTGACCGGGCTTCAAGTCCGGCCGTCCGGTGAGGCAAGTCGCGATCGGGAAGCCTTCCTCCGTCCGCAATTCGCGAACCCGGCGGGCATATTCCTTGGCGCCCCGAGCCGCGTAGGCCAATTCCTCGGTCGTCACGGGTTTGCCCACGTTTTCCAGCAAATAGCGAAGGACTCGCTCGCGTGCCCCGACCTGAAGCCGCCGGATGCGGTTGGCGACGTGCCATCGCCGCGCGGCATCCGGATCGGGTTGCGTGTCGATCAGAAAATACTGGTTGGGTCGAAGGGAGATTTCCTCCCCGTGCAGGCGGGCACCGGTGAGGATCAAATATCCGTGCTCGACGCGCAACTGACGCACGCGCCGGGCGTACTCCGAAATGCCGGCCACTACGGCCAATTCCGCGCCGTCGATGACCGTTTGCGGGTAGCGCAGGAAGTACAGCCGCAGTCGTTCGATCGCGGCTCGCGCGGACACGCCGTGCTGATCGAGAATCCTTAGTCCCAGCTTACGGAGCGACCTGTGCAAGCGGACCAGTCGCAAGACCTTTTCGCGTAGGTCCTCGTCGCCGGGCGGCGCACCCAGCTCGCGGAGTTGCGAATCGATCCGCCGGAGCAAGACTTCCCAACCGTCATCCCTTCGGCGCGGCAGTGAATCCGTGGGATCGCTCATGGTTTCAGGCGACTTCCGCCGTCGGTCGGGCCAGGGCCTTGACGGATCGGAGCAGGTGCCGCGCGATGGCTTCCGCCAAAGGCGGAGGAACCGCATTCCCGATTTGGATGCCGACCTCGATCTTGGAGCCGTGAAAGATATAATCGTCGGGAAAGCCTTGCAGGCGCGCGGCCTCGCGATGCGTGATCGGCCGATGGGCTTCGGGGTGCAGGTAACGACCCTTCTCGGGTTTATAAAACTCCGTGCGGATCGTGACCGAGGGTCGGTCCCACCACAACCGCCCGAACAAATCCGTGCCGCCTTTGGTTTTTCGTTTCCAGCAATCGGGCATCAAGTGGGGGGGAAGGTCCCAGCGATTTCCGCCCGCCGGGATGCAGCGGTATCGCTCGAGGGATTTGGCTGTGGGGTTGCGGCCGATGTGCCAGTTCCGGCCGTCCGGCTCCGGCGGCAGGTCGCCGATGGCATCGCGAACCGTCTTCCAGGGAAGCAGCGTTCCGCGCAAGAGCGGCGTGACCTTGCTCGGATCGGCATGAGTCGGCGGGGGGAAAGAAACCTCGTCGTTTCGGACGCCGATCACAAAGGCCCGCTTGCGCAGTTGCGGCACGCCGTAATCGGCCGCGTTCAAGATTCGGCCTTCCACGCGGTAGCCCAGCGACTCGGCCTTTTTTTTCAGTTCCACGAACTCTTGCGAGGATAGGATGGGCGGGACGTTCTCCATCACGAAGGCCTTGGGGAGCACTTGCTCCACGGCCCGCAGGAACTCGCGCCACAGTTGGTTCCGCGGATCGAACGGCACGCGGTCGCCCAAGTTGCTGAATCCCTGGCAGGGCGGCCCGCCGGCAATCACATCCGCTTGCGGAAAGCGCTCGATCTCCTGGATCGCACATTGCGCCACGCGGTCCGTGATATTGGCCCTCAAGGTTTGGCAGGCGGCGGCATCCCATTCGTTGGCCAGGACGGTCTGGAAGCCGGCGCGCCGGAATCCCAGGGCCATCCCGCCGGCCCCGGCGAACAGTTCCAGCACCGTCGGGCCTTCCTTGGGCGACGGTTCCTCGAGAAGGCGTCGCCAGTCATGCCGGCGGTCCCCGCCGCCCTCGAACGGATACAGTCGATAGGTCCGCTCCCCGGTCCTCTCCAGGGCCAGCACATCCCCCGTTTGAATGCCGTGGTGCTCGAAGAATTCCCGCACCCATGTGCGGCTGCGAAAGAATCCGCGCGGTTTTCCCGTTTTCGTGTCGATCGCCAACTGCGTCTCCACGGTGCGGTTCAAGCCTTCCAAATAAATGGCGACGGCGCCGCGGCTCCCGTCGGCCGGGTCTGCCGGGGCCAGACAATCGGCGGGAAAAAAGTCCAAGTGGCGATGGACGTAGAGATGCTGATTCCGGAGATTTCCGGCCGTGACCTGCAAGAATCGTTTCTTGTCTTCCGCATTACCGCTCATCAAAGGCGTTTCCGTTCCCGGTAACCATTCGGCGGAGGTAGAAGCAGGAATCGGACCCCCTCGTAACGAAATGTTCTCCGGCGCCATGTCGTCAGTCGGCTTCCAAACACCGATTTCCGTCCTCGGCGGGCCGTTTCTCTGCGACCGCGGATCCTTAACGCGAAGCTTAAAACACGCGATCCGGGGTGTCAACGCGCGACCCGGACGGGTGCGGCTGAAATGGGCTTGCGGGGCGACCTCAGCCGCAACGTTCCTCCATCCGCTCGATGTATGCCCGCAATCGCTCCACCTCGTCCGAAATGTGCCGGATTCTCAGCATGTTGTCCAAGCGCTTGAGGAGTTCCAGTTTGTGGACGGGCTTGCTGAGGAAGTCGTCGCAGCCGGATTGGACGGCCCGCTCGATGTCCCCCGGCTCGTTCAGCGCCGTCACCATGAGGATCATGATTCCCTTGGTGCGAGGATCGGATTTGAGCTGCTTGCAGACCTCGAAACCGCTCAGCCGCGGCATCATGATGTCCAGCAGGATGACGTCGGGCTGGAAGCGTTCCACCGCTCGCAGCGTCTCTTCGCCGTCCGCCGCGACCGCCGTTTCGCAGTCGAAATCGGCAAGGTACGCCTCCAGCAGCTCCACGTTGGTGGGGTTGTCGTCGGCGATCAGAATCTTGCTCTTGGAGGCCATGAGGAACTACCGGATCGTGAGGTTGAGAATGCTGTGCGGCGGCTTCCCGCCTGGAAGCGATTATACGGGAGGGGCGGCGCGGCAAGAAGGTCGCCGAAACGGAAAGATGCCGACACCGACACCACCAGCTTACGCCGGTGGCTCCAGTTTGCGCATTCAATTTCGAGTTTGTTAGAGCCACCAGCGTAAGCTGGTGGTGGGATTGCCCAGAAACACGAGCCACCAGCGTAAGCTGGTGGTGAAAGCAGCGCGAACACGGGGCGTCTGGGGGCTGCGCTCCGCTACGACCCCAGCCACCCGGCGCAAGACGGTAGACGATACGGCGAAGACGGCTGTCTGGGGGCTTCGCTACGCTACGACCCCAGCCACCCGGCGTGG
>JAAZNR010000654.1 GCA_012798155.1 Thermogutta sp.
CGACCGCCGGGCGACAACGGAGTACACCGGCAAGCACGGCGTGATGGACCTCGTGCGGCAGTTCAATATCTCGGCCGGGCAAGCCGCCCAAGTCGCCGATCATCTCCCCGTCTGGGCCGAATTCAGCACCCGCGAGGGCATCGAGTAGCCCTCCTCGCCGGGCCGGCGTTCGGGGGGAGTCGGGAACGCGGCCGGCCCGCCGCCGACTTCCGCTCACTTCCGCTGACTTCCGCTGACTTCCGCTCACTTCCGCTCACTTCCGCTGACTTCCGCTCACTTCCGCTCACTTCCGGCGCCGCACCCAATCCAGGGGGATGCCCAGCGTTTCCCGCATCGCCTCGATGGCTTGCAGCATCCGCCGGGCGTCCTCGGGGTAACCGGCCGTGGGGGCCAAGCCGGGGATTCGGGCCGTCCAAAAGCGATTGATCGCGAGCATCGCCAGTTCGCGTAGGTATTTGGCCAAGATAGAAGAGGCCGCCACCGGAAACAGGCGGTCGCCGCGGGCGGTGAAGCGGATTTCCCAGCCCTCGAACGGCCGACCGAGGCGGTAACGGCTTTCCTCACGCCCCTCTTGGATCACGTCGATCCACTCCGGGGCCAAGGCCTCATAGAGGACGTCGCAATAGCGATCTCGGCCGCCGTGCTTATCGCAGTGCACTCGGCCGGGATTGCCGTCGGCGTGCGACTCCAGCAATTCCCGCACCAGGGCCAGCGTTTGAAGCGAGAGGAGCCGGCCTTTCGATTCGTACTGCGCGACCAGGCGGTTGAAACGCGGTTCGCAGAGGACGCGGCAGCGGGCGCCGCGGAGCTGCACGCCGGATGTTGCGGCGGCACGGCGGAAGGCCGCCGCCGAGGCGGTGACGGCGTTCCCAACCGCGCCCTCGGCCGGCGGCAGCGGCAAGGGCGCATCGTATTCGGCGAACCAGGGGAGGTCGGCGAAATCGGCGAATGCCGGGGCGTCCAGGCGGCGAAACAGCTCCCGCCACGTGCCGGCCTCGATGCCGCACAGCCGCAACAGGACCAAGGCGGAGTGCTCCAGGCGGGCCGATCCCTTGCCCGACTGATAGACCTGCTTCGAGTCGCCGATCACGCAGGGCGGAGGCTCGCCGTCGGGAATCGCGTCCCGTTGTTTGCGGCCGATTCGCGCGGACGGTGCCAGGACGGCGGGGGCGAGTCGGGAATACCAGGTATCGGGCGTTGCCGCGGCGGGCGCCTGCCACAGCGTGGCGACGATCACCAGCGGTCCCATCGTCGGCCCGTAGCCCGCCTCGTCCGTGCCGATATGAAAACACCCGCCCTGGTCCATCCAGTGACCTCTCCCGAAAAATATCCGTAGTCGTTCACGCCCCTGCCCGGTCTGTCATTGCAACGCGGAGTCGCAGAGCCTGTTTTTGAAGCGCAGAGGGCGCGGAGGGCGCGGAGAAAGAAGAATTGATAGGCCGCAACTCTGCGTTCTCTCCGTCCCTGCGTTCTCTGCGTTTCGGTCCCTTCATTCCCCAAAGCGCAATACTTTCCAGTCCCGGCCGGGTGGTAGCGGCGAATTCCCCAGTCCGAAGTCCGCGGCAGTGCTGCCGCTGGGGGCTTCGCTCCGCTACGACCCCAGCCACCCGTCGTAGCCCGCCTCATCCGTGCCGATGTAGTGCCAGAACCCGTCCGCCATGCAGCCTTTCCTGGGGGTCGCCCGATTCTTCGCCCGGCCGATGCGGTCCCCGCGCGAGGCTTCACGGATCGGCGGGAGGCGGCGGTGATTCCGCCGCCGTGATGACGGCGTGGTACAAGGCGGGCACGGTGAAGCGGTGCTCGCCTTGAATGTAGCGGCTTTCGCCGCCGTCGGATACCGTGCGGACCAAGACCGTCTTGTAGGGACGGTAATAGTACCGCGGATCCGTCTTGGGGACCTCGCGGGTAGTGTCCGACTCGATAGGGATCAGGTCGAAGACGGCCGTGGTGAAGCGCCTGATCTCTCGCTGCTCCTGCCGCGCCGCGTTGCGGCTCATGCTGAGGGCCTTGAGATAGACCTCGGGGCCGGCGACCGCCGAACCGATGTTGAGATACACGCCGCCCTCCAATTGCGACACGCTATGGCAGAAGACGAGGAAGTCGTTGTCCGTGGCCTTGCCCGTCGCCGCCGCGTCGAAATTGGGGTGTTCGTGGATGATGTCCTGGCCGAATGCCACGTGGACCGTGACGGGGACTTGGAGGCGATAGCCGGCGGCCAGGACGCTGATGTCGCGGTGGGGGAAGGCCTCCGTTTCGATCATGCGGCCGATCGCCTCTCCCAGGCCGATGTCGTCCCGCGCGGCTTGCCGGGCCGCTTCGTTGATCCGGCCGGTCTCCTGCCACAGCCCGAACTGCCCTTCCTTGATGTAGCGTGCCACGCTTTCGGTGGTGGCCCCGATCAGGGCGAACTCGAAGTCATGGATGGCGCCCGCCCCGTTCAGGGCCAAGTGCGTGAGCAGTCCGCGGCCCATCAGGTCGATCAGGAGCGGCCCGTTGCCCTGCCGCAGGACATGGGCGCCGCAAAAGAAGATGACGGCGGCGTCGCGGCGGCGGGCCTCCACGATCCGCCGCGCCAAGAGGGGAATGGCCGGATGCGCGAAGTCCGGCGGCGGGTCCCCCGGACGTTTCAGGCACGATAGATCTAGGTCGTGCACCCGCTCCGACAGCGGGAGGAGTTGCAGACGGCGGCGGTCGAATCGCGGGAATGGCATGAAATCGGGCTTCCTAAGGCAGCGTCCGGGAGAGCACGGCCGCGGGGCCGATCGCTGCGCTTGCGGACCGGGCGACCTACTCGCTTCACGGATACGATCTACTCGCCCCAAGGATGCGATCTACAGACTCCAAGGATACGATCTACGGACTCCAAGGATATGACCTACGGGCCCCAGGGATGCGATCTACACCCTCCAAAGATGCGACCTGCGCGCCCCAAAGGACGCGATCTACGCGCTCCATAGATAGTCTATGAGTTCGCGGCACTGACGATAGTCGGGGATGACCAGATCGGCCCCGGCGCGGATCAGGCGATCCCGCTTCCAGGCGTCCGCACGGCCGTCGCGGAAGGTCTCGTCACTGGCCACGGCGACGGCCGTCCCGCCCACCTCCTTGACGTTGACGATCTCCACGTAGCCGTCTCCGAACCCCAGCAGGGACTCGCCGGAGACGCCGTGTTCCCGCAGGGCGTCCTGGATCACCTTGGCCTTGGAAAAGCGGCGGTAGTCCTCCACGGCCCCGAAAATGCGGTGCTCGAAGTAGCGATCCAGGCCGAGCAGGGCCGCCTCTTCGCGGACGTCCGGTTGATCCGTACCGCTGGCGAGATACAGCTCCACGTCCCGCTCCCGAAGCAGATCCAGGAGTTCCAGCGAGCCGGGGACGAGCCAATCGCCGGGCGAGTAGCGACCGCTCCGCAAGCCCTCGCGGCGATCTCCGATTCGCTGCATCAGGCGGCGGAGATACTCGGCCTTGTACTGTTGCGGTTCCAGCGGCCGGCCGCCCCGCCTTTGCACCTCCTCGGCCAGGCGGATCATCTGGTAGATGGTCTGCTTGCCGGTCAGCTCCGTGACGTAGTCGCGAACCAAGCTTTGCAGGACCTCGACCGGCTCGCGGGGATCGGCCTCGGCCAGGATTTCCACCATCATGGGGATCATGACATCCTGCCAGCCCGCCCGGATCAGGCTGAGCGTCCCGTCGAAGTCGAACAGCGCGTAGCGGAATCCTCTCCCGCGGACCGGCGGTCGAACGATCTCGACGGCCGTACCGGGGAGAAACCGGGTTTGGACGGGAGCCTCGGCCAGGGGCCGAAAGTCCGGCTCGTCGTGGTCGTGACGCATCGGTATTTCCGTACGGTGCGGGTGTGGGCGGAGAGAGGGCAAGCGGGGCGGACCGGTGCCTGCGCGACCCCTATTTTCGTCACACAAGGATTCCTCGTTTCATCACACAAGGATTCCTCGGAGCGTTCGCGCCGCAATCGGGCCGGGAATCGCCGCGGCGGCAGGCAAAGGCCTCTTTTCATAAGATATGGTTGATTGGCCGTCCTTGGAAAGTAGGCGGCAAGCGAAAAACCGGGTAAACTACGGTTCTATCCGATCTATCCGATTTTCACTCATTCCGCTTCGCGGCGGCGGTCCTTGCCGGGGACATGCCGCGGCTGAGAAGCCGAACTCGCAAACGGGAGGATGCTCGCGTGACCGCACCGTGGATTACCTATCGTCCGGAATTGAAGGTCTTGGATTGCACGGTTCGCGACGGCGGCCTGATCAACGACCACCATTTTTCCGACGATTTCGTGAGGGCCGCCTACCAGACATGCGTCGAGGCGGGCGTGGACTACATGGAGCTGGGCTACAAGGCCTCCAAACAGGTGTTCCAGCGCGACCGCTTCGGCGCCTGGAAGTTCTGCGACGAGGATGACGTCCGCCGCGTCGTCGGCGACAACCCCACGCCCTTGAAACTCGCCGCCATGATCGACGCGGGCAAGACCGATTGGCGGACCGACGTCCTGCCCAAGGATCGCAGCGTCTTCGACATGATGCGCGTGGCCTTCTACGTGCATCAAACGGTCGAGGCCTGCGAGATGATCCGGGATGCCTTCGACAAGGGCTACGAGGTCTCCGCGAATTTGATGGCGGTCTCACGGGCCGCGGAGACCGAAATCGCCCAGGCCTTGGAATTGGTGGCCGAGACGCCGGCTCAGACCGTGGTCGTCGTGGACAGCTTCGGGTCGCTCTACGCCGAACAGATCGAGCGGCTGGTCAAGCAGTACCTCGGCTACGTGAGGGACCGCGGCAAGGAGGTCGGCATCCACGCCCACAATAACCAGCAGTTGGCCTTCGCCAACACCATCGAGGCCGTCATCCACGGGGCGAATCGGGTGGACGCCACGATGGGCGGCCTGGGGCGCGGGGCCGGTAATTGCCCCATGGAGCTGCTGCTGGGCTTTCTCCGCAATCCCAAATTCAAGCTCCGCCCGGTCTATCGCTTCCTGCAGGATCATATCGAGCCGCTCCGCAAGGAGGTGGAGTGGGGGCCGCTCGTGCAATACAACATCACGGGCCAATTGAATCTGCACCCGCGCACCGCCATCCAGGCACGGGGCAACCCCGAGACCCGCCTCCGCTACGTCGAGTTCTACGACCGCACTCTGAACGAAGAGTGCTAGCGCGGCGCCGGGCACGCGGATGGCCGGACAAACGAAATTGCGTTATGGGAACCGTCCTCTTTTTCATCGTGACGGGAGTCTTGAACTTCGCGGGCGGATTCGCCCTGGCGATGATGCTGGACTTGGGCCCGCGATCGTGGGGCGACGTCCTTTGCTGGTGCTGCGCGCGCCGGGCGACGGTCCGGAAGGGATAGTCGCGGCGGAGAGCGGCCTCCCCCTCGATAGACGTATTCCCTTCGATCCGGCAAAGCCTAATGCTTACAAAGGATGGAATCCGGGCCCGGCAAGTGGGTACCCGTCGCAAGCCGCTTGCGATGGGACTTGCGACGGGACTTTTGAACTGCCGCCGATTGTGGTGACATCGCCGGCCGGATGCTCCGGATCGTGCTCCGGTTCGCACAACGCGAACGGCTCGCCGATCGCACATGCTATGGGCTTTCCGCGATGGTTGCGGGTACGGTCGATCGATGTCTTTTCTCCTATCGCTCGCGCGGCATCCGGGGAGGGCGGCGAGCTGCGCGGCGTCCAGCCGCGGCCTGAGGATCGGCGCGACGCGATGGACGGAGGAGATCGCCCATGGATATCCAGCAGCTCGGCCCCTATCGCGTGGTACGGCGGCTTGGTCGCGGCGGCATGGGCGTGGTCTTCGAGGCGGTTCACGGCGAGACGGGCGAGCCGGCGGCCGTCAAAATGCTCTCCCTGACCCTCGCCGGCGAAAGCGACTTCCGCAGCCGGTTCGAGTTGGAGATCGAGGCCCTCCGCAAGCTCCGCCATCCCAACATCGTCCGCTTGCTCGGTTTCGGCGAGCAGGACGGCGTGCTCTTCTACGTGATGGAGCTGGTCCGCGGCAAGAGCCTGGAAGACGAGCTGCGGAGCGGCCGCCGCTTTTCCTGGCGAGAGACGGCGGAGATCGGCGTCCAGATTTGCCAGGCCTTGAAGCACGCCCACGATCGCGGCATCATTCACCGCGACCTCAAGCCCGCCAACCTCTTGATCGCCGAGGACGGAAGCATCAAGCTCTCCGATTTCGGCATCGCGCGGCTCTTCGGCACGCAAGGGCAGACGGGGGCGGGCAGCGTGCTGGGGACCATCGAATACATGGCCCCCGAGCAGGCCGACGCCCTGCCCGTCGGACCCAAGGCCGACTTGTACAGCCTGGGCGCCGTGATGTACGCCCTGCTGGCGGGCCGCCCTCCGTTCAAGGTCCGTTCCTTCGCCGAGATTTTGCAGCTTCATCGCCACGCCACGCCGGATTCGGTTCGCTTGTACGCCCCTCAGGTGCCGGAAGAGTTGGACCGAATTCTGCAAGAGCTGCTGGCCAAGGACCCGGACCGCCGGATCGCGACGGCCTCGCTGGTGGGGCGCAGACTGCAAGCCATGCTGCACGCCCTGTCGCGCGAAGAGTCGCCGGCGGCGACCCCGGCGCCGACTGATCTGATCGCCTTCGGCGTACCCGGCGAAGAGCAGGCCGACGCACCGTCTTCGGAGTTGGCGGATGCCGCGACGCGTGCCATGGACGGCGCGGCGGCCGCTCCGCCGCCGAATCCGGGCGTGACGGCTCCCCGCGGAAAGGGAGAATCGGCGGACCGTCCGACGGCGGAAGCCTCCAAGCCCGCCGGCCTCGGCACGCCCTCCATGTGGAAGGAGACGCGGGAGACGGACGCCTTCGGACTCTATCCCGTCGCCCCATCCGCTCCCGCGGCGGGACCGCCGCCCGGAGGAACGGCCGTGCCCCCGCCTGCCGCGCCGACGGCAGAGTCGCCGGGCACCGTGGGGGGGGAGCGCCCCGAGGGGAGCGGTCTCGTCGCTTCCACGGCCAAAAATGCCCGTTTTATCACGGTCTCGCCGGATGAACTGGATCGCGTGGAACCGCCGCCGACGGCCGGCCGGCCGTGGGTCTCGCTCCAGACTTGGGTCTTGGCGGCCGGCTTGGTCTTGCTCAGCGGCGTGATTTGGTACTTCTTGCAGCCCCCCACCGCCGACGCCCTCTACGAGCGGATCATGGCCCGAACCGAGAATGGGGCGACGGATCAGCTCTCCGCCGCGGAAGGGCTGATCGACGAGTTCCTGACGCGATTCCCCGGCGATTACCGCGCGGAGATCGTTCGAGAATATCAGCAAGAGATCGAGTTGCAACGCCTGGAGCGGCGGTTCGAGTTCGACGCGCGGCGGCGGGGGAGCGTCGCTGGCACCATCCCCATCGAGCGCGATTACTTGGAGGCGGTTCGGTACGCTCAACTCAACCCGGAAGAGGGAATCCGCCGATTGGAGGCCCTGCTCGCGCTGTACGGCCCGGACGCGCCGCCCCGCGAAGACCCTCCGCCGTCTCGCAAAGCCCCTGCGGCGTCTCGCGAAGACCCCGCACCGTCTAGCAAAGACCTCGCGCCGTCGGGCAAAGCAAGAGAGGGAGAAGAGGCGGCCGAACCGAAGCCGCATCTGCTCGAGGGCGGCCCCTCGGCCCAGTGCCTGGAGCTGGCCCGGCGGCGCCTCGCGCGGATGCGGGAGGAGTTGCAGGATGTGATCCGGAATCAATTCGACTTGGTTCAAAAACGCCTGGATCAGGCCGACCAATTGCAGGCCGAAAACCCGCAGCAGGCCGATGCCATCCGCCAGGCCGTGATCGCGCTCTACCAAGAGAAGCCTTGGGCGGCGGAGTTGGTCGAACGGGCACGCCGGGCTTTGAACCGTGCGGAAACGGGCAACACGGCGTTGGACCGGTCGCCGGGCGGGGCCGATGCCTCCCCGACCGCCGAGCGAGGGCCGTAGAACGGGAACCCCTTGCGACGGGACCTTTGAACCATCGATTGTCGTGGTAATATCGGCGGCCGGATGCTGCCTATCCTGCTCCGCTTGCCGCAGCGCAAAAGGCTCGTAGGGCGGCCTGCCGCGGGGCCGGCGGCGGAGGGGCTGCCCGGCGATGGGACGGCCTGCCGGCGGCGTCGGGCCTAACTCGGGTCCCCTCGGCCCTAACTCGGGGCCGGCGTGTTGCGACTCCGCCAATACTCCCACGTATCGCGGACCGTCTGCTCGAGCGCGATCTCCGGTCGCCAGCCCACCGCCCCGCGAATCTTCCCGATGTCGGCGATGGGGTCGCACTTTCGGCCGGGGCGAATCTCTTGGACGCCGCGTGCCGGGTCGGCCAGCCGCCGGAGCAGCTCGAAGACGTCGCCGCTCCGCCGGGCAAGGCCCGACCCCACGTTGTACACTTCCCCCGGGACGCCGCGTTCGACCAGGAGGCGATACGCCCGCACCACGTCGCGGACGTCGCTCAGGTCGATCCAGGCCTCGAGCGTATGGACGCGGACGGGATCGATGCCGGCGGCGAATTGGGCGGCCCACTCCGGCAGCATCATCCGTTGCGATTGCCGCGGTCCCGTATGCGGAAAGGCCCGCGCGATCAGGACCGGCAGCCCATCCCGCCGCCATGCCTCCAGGGCCAGCAGCTCGGCCTCGCGCTTGGTGCGACCGTAGCCCCGCCGCGGCGCGACCGGGTCGGCCTCGGAGTATTGCCGCGGTTGATCGCCGGGCGAGGGATAAACGTAGCTGCTGCTGACGATCAAGACCCGGGGCGGCTGCGGGAGGCCGGCGGCCAGTCGCAGGAGCCGGGCCGTGCCTTCCACGTTCACCGTCTGGGCAAGCGGATGGACGGCCGCGTCGCCGCAGTCTTCGGGCACGGAAATCGCCGCCAGGTGATAGATCGCCCGCGGTCGAAACTCCAACAGGGCCGTCCGCAGGGCGCGATCGTCGCCCGAAGGATCGGCCAGGTCCCACACCACGAGGGGAGTCGTGCGGAGGATGTCGGGCAGCCCCGAGGATGCCGTCACCGGGCGAGGCACCGCCCCCAGCAGTTCGTCCCCCTCCGCCGCCAGGTGCTCGAGGAGAAAGCCTCCCACGAAACCGTCGGCTCCGGTGATGAAGGCCCTTGCACGGGGCATCGACGAATCCTTGCTGGCTGCCAAAGTCCGCGGGAGCGTCCGGCCTGCGACGCGATTCCCTTGCGCGACGTCATTCCCTTGCGCGACGTGATTCCCTTGTGCAATGCGATTCGCTCTTCGTATGCCGGGCGGGCGTTTCCTTGCGCGAGCGGACCGCGCGGGCACGCTTGCGATCCGCCCCGGCCGCGGGCTGATTCCGCTTCGCGGATCTCCTCGCTTTCCGCGATCCCTCCAGTCTCGCGATCCGCCCCGGCCACGCTTATACCACCGGCGCCGGTTCGTCGTCTTCGTCGGGCGGGATGCGCTTGACGGCCACCAGCTCGTCGCCCTCGTCGAGGTTCATCAGCCGCACGCCCTTGGTGTTGCGACCCGAGAGGCGGATTTCGCGGACGTGAATCCTCTGAATCTTGCCCAGCGCGGTCATCATCAGGACCTGGTCGTTCTCGTGGACCGCGACCACGCCCACCACCGGGCCGTTTCGTTCGCCGGTCTTGATGTCTCGGATGCCTTTGCCGCCGCGCCGCTGGGTGCGGTAATAGAACTGCGACGAGACCTCTTCGTCGCCCTCTTCTTCCGCGCCCTCGGCGGAGGGTTCCTCGGCGGTCGTCTCGGGGGCAAGGTCGGGGGCAAGGTCGTCGCCCTCTTGCTCTTCCACGGGCGGTTCGCCGGCGTTCTCGCCGAGGGCCGCGTCGCCGTCCTCCTGCGCTTCGGCATTGGGGCCGAACGGCGTCCGTTTGCCGTAACCCTTGGCGCAGACCGTCAGCAGGGCGGCCTCCGGATCGGCGACCACCACGCCGACCACCTGGTCGTTGCCGCGGAGGGTGATTCCCTTGACGCCGGAGGCGTTGCGGCCCATGGGTCGCACGTCCGCCTCCGAGAAGCGAATTGCCATGCCGTCGGCGGTGGACAGAACGATCTCATCGCCCTTGCGCGTGATGACGGCCCCGACCAACTCGTCGCCCTCCCGCAATTTGACCGCGATGATGCCGCCCTTCATCGGCCGGCCGTAGGCCGACAGCTCGGTCTTCTTCACCAATCCCCGGGCGGTGGCCATGAGCAGGTAATGATCCGGGAGGTGGAAGTCGCGGACCGGCCGGCAACTGGCCACCTTCTCGCCTTCGTTGAGGTTGAGCAGGTTGACGATGGCCCGGCCCTTGGCGTCGCGCGGCAGCTCCGGCAATTCCCAG
>JAAZNR010000655.1 GCA_012798155.1 Thermogutta sp.
AAGGAGCTGTTCGCTCGGGCCATTCACAACCTTTCGCCCCGGAAGCGAAAGAAGTTCATCGCCGTCAATTGCGCCGCGCTGCCCGACACGCTGCTGGAGAGCGAATTGTTCGGGCATAAGGCCGGCGCGTTTACCGACGCCAAGCGCGACAAACCGGGAAGGTTCATGCTGGCCGACGGCGGCACGATCTTCCTGGACGAGATCGGCGATATTTCCCCCGCCATGCAGGTGCGGCTCTTACGGGTATTGCAAGAGCGGGTCATCGAGCCGTTGGGCGGTGTTCAAGCGATTCCGGTCGATGTCCGAATCGTGGCCGCCACCAACAAGGACCTGGCCGCCTTGGTCCGCGCCGGGACGTTCCGCGAAGACCTCTATTATCGAATCCGCGTGATCCACTTGAAGCTGCCGAGCCTCTCCCAGCGGCGCGAAGACATCCCCCTCTTGATCAACCACTTCATCGCGAAATTCAACCACCTGCAAGGCAAGGATATCGTCAGTGTCTCGGACGAGGTCTTGGCGCGGCTGATGGAGCACGACTATCCGGGCAATGTCCGTGAGTTGGAGAACATCATCGAACATGCGTTTGTTCTCTGCCGGGGCAGCGTCATCGAGCTGAATCACTTGCCGCCGGAATTGCGCCCCGCCGCGGCGCTCGGCCGGGAGGAGTCCCGTCCCATGAGCCTCCGGGCGATGGAGAGATTCTTGATTTCCGAAACGCTTCAGCGCCGCAAAGGGAACCGCAAGGCTGCCGCCAAGGACCTGGGCATCAACGTCAGCACCCTCTACCGCAAAATCAAGAATCTGGGGATCGACTCGCCTGAGGTCGACGGCCGAGGCCGCCGGAAGTAACCTTGCACAATGCAATGCCGGCGACTTGGCGAGATGCTCGCGCGCGGTCCGCCGGCGGCTCGCGCGCGGCCATAAGTCCCGGCGGCTAGATGCTTTGCTGCATTCCTCCTCGCATTCCGGCGCGTTCCGGCACATGCGTTGCACGGTTGGTCGTCGGGGTTTCGGAACGTCGTTTCGGTAAGAAGCCGTCGCCATGATACGAGCTGAGTTGGCAGCGGCGGGTTTGGTCGCGACGCTCTCGGCCCCCGGTTTGCAGGCATAACAGCCCGCGGACAACTCGGCTGACGCGGCCGCAAAAGGCGCGAGTGCTGTGTCACAGCTTAATTCTGGGATTAGTTTTACTGCGCAGGATAAGAAGCTGGGCAAACTGGGGCACGCAGCTTTGTGAGTCTGCGTAAGATCGGTAAGCCGGTTTCGGCGATCCTGCACAGTAAAATTAGCCGAGGTGCGACTTTGTGAGCAGGTCCCGGCGGATTCCGCAAAAACGGCGCTATTACCCATCCCCATTTGTAGCTGGGACAAAGCGCTAGGATTGACGCTCGCACAATCTCGATCACGGTTTGTCGGCCGGTTATGTCAGGCAGCCGATGGACGCCACGCCATCACGCCCGCTCACGGCGTCGTCCGGGGAGATGCTGCTCCACAGACACGTGCAGGGCCGGCCCGTCTTGGGACGGGAAGCGCAGCGTCATCCGTCTGCCGGCCGCACCGGATGCGGTCGGCGCCGGGACCGGAATAGGACCGCTCGCGCGGGCTGCCGCAATTGCCAAAAATCTCCCTTTTACCCATGTAGGCCTACGGTTGACCCCTTGCCATGACTAAACACATCTTCGGTCCCGTCCCATCACGGCGACTCGGGCGGTCGCTGGGCGTAGATCTCGTCCCGTTCAAGACATGCAGCTATGACTGCATCTACTGCCAACTGGGTCGAACCACCTGCAAGACGATCGAGCGCAAAACTTGGGTCCCGCTCGAACTTGTCTTGGAGGAGCTAGAGGAAAAGCTACACACACGGCCGGACTACATCACCCTAAGCGGCTCGGGTGAGCCAACCCTCTTCAGTCCCTTGGACAAGTTGATCGAGGGGATTCGCGCGTTGACGGATATCCCCATAGTCGCGCTCACCAACGGTTCCCTGCTTAGTGATTCGGATGTCCAAGCGGCGTTATTGCCGGCGGACCTCGTGATCCCGTCCTTGGATGCCGGAAACGAGGCCGCCTTCCAGCTAGTCAACCGCCCACACGAAGACCTCGCCTTTGACCGCATGCTGGAGGGGCTGGTCGCCTTCCGTCGCCGTTTTCCGAAGGAATACTGGCTGGAGG
>JAAZNR010000656.1 GCA_012798155.1 Thermogutta sp.
AAGAACCATCGCGGCGCGACAAGGCCGGTTCAGTGGCTAAGTTTTGGGCATTTCCCGGCCTGAACAACAGTTCCGGCCGGGCTCTCGATCACATGCGGAAAGAGCCGGAGTTGTCCGCTGAATACGGAGACGGAACCGATGATGCCTGCGATTCGTAGGCCGCACCGGGGACGGTCGATCCGGTGGTAGGTTGCGCCGCCGAAGTCTGCGGCACATAGGACTTCGTGCTGCCCGGTCGATATTCGGCGGCAGGAACGTCGGGCGTAGCAGCGGGGACGAAGTTGCCGCCCGCCGCTCCTGACGTCGCGCCGGGGTAACTCCCGGTTTGCGGATAGGGTGGGGTATAGGCGGGCACGCCTGCCGGCAGGTAGCCGGTGTTCCCCGGCTGATACTGGGAGCTGCCGGCCGGGGTCTCGCTGACGCCCGGTTGATAGCCGGTCTGTCCCGGCACGTACCCTGTGACTCCCGGTTGATATCCCGTCCGGCCGACCGCGCCGGGACTTCCCGAATTGTTGTAGAGGTGGGCATAACGGTCGCCCACGAGCGCGGCGGGATCAGAGACGGGCGACCCGGCACCGGCGGTTGCGGGCGGCTGGGTTCCACTCGCCGGCACGCCGGCCGACGTGCCATCCATCGACGCCACGCCCGGACGGGTGGGGGAGCTTCCTGCACCGCTCAAGCCGTATCGACCGGCGCTTACGTCGTAGCGCGCCCGCGGAACCGTATTTGTCGATTCGCCGGAGGTGGACGCGGACGCATTCGTCACGGGATAACCCCCGCCCGCGGCCACAGCGGAGGTGCCCGGATAGGACTGCGGCTGATACCCCGAGTTGCCCGACGCCGGGGACGTGCGGGGAGTCGTTGCGGTGGCAGGGTAGCTGCCGGCGTTGTAGCCGGCCTGCATTCCCGGGTACGCTGTTGCGGTACCGGTATAATCACTCCCCGTGGTAGGGTACTCCGTGCTGGGATACAGGGACGAGTTATCGCTGCTCGTGGCGGCGTAGGCCGTTGCGGGAGAGCGGGTGGCGGGCAGCTCGCTGGGAGTGGCGAATGCGGAAGGCTTTTGCGGATAGGGCTTGGCCTCGGAATCCGCCTTATTCCATTTGAAGGGGTTGACCTGTGACAAGGAAAAGCCGCCCGGCTTGGTGGAGGAGCAACCCAGCGTCGCGACCAGGTAACAGACGGCCAACAGTCCTCCGATCCAACGAGGTTTCATGTCCTAGCATCCTTGCGCGAGAGTTACGGCCGAGGCTCCGCCCGGCGGCCCGTACCATTGTTACCTTTATCGGCTCACGATCGCACGTCCCTGAAGTTGCAGCCTTTTTCTGTACTCGATTCCCCGTATGACGTCAAGTCCAAACCGACGGGCACGCGAAACCGTATATGAATGTACTGCCGTTGCGCCAGATACTTACGCCGCCGTCTGTCACCACAGTTCCGGTAACCAAGGTTTACGACGAATCCGCTCCGGTTCACTGAGGGGGTATTCGTAACCGGGCGGCCGGCTGCCGACGATTTCCTGGCCCACATCCGTTTCCGGATACGGGTCGTACCTCTCGGCGGCCTGCCGCTGAACATCCGCCGGCCCCGGATTGTCCCATTGCGGCGTTTCCCAGCTCCGACATCCCGTAAGCGGACTTAGAAAGCAAACAGCGATGACGCCGGCCGCCCAAAGGCTCTGAGCGGAAAGAATGACGCGAACGGCGGACATACTGCATCGCTCTTTCAAGAACCGGGGCTCGCGCAAGGATACAAGTTGATACTACGGCACCCGTTTTTGGCGTCCAAGCCGTTCGCTTGGCCGAAAGTCGTCAAGCTGCGAAATCCCTGTCGGCCGACTCCCTTTCGCCCAACATGACACTCGAAAAAACCCGCGGAGTCTATCGTGAGCGGCGAGAACAATCCAGAGCGGAAAACGGAGACCCGACGGCGCAATTCCTGTTCGGCAATGGTAAACGTCGAGAGGGCCGCCGCATGGGCCTTTCGCCAATTTCCGGCCTCTTATGACGAATGTACTCTGGGGTCGGCCGTTGGGGCAGCCGTTGGATGATCGATCGGTGCCAAAGCGACCCGCCGATATGTGGCGAAATCGAACACACGGCGAACCGGCCTGGTCTATCCAGCCGTAACCTTGGCAGCCGATTCGGCACATGCGCCTGCGTTGCCAGGTTTCATGGGGTGCACGGTCGTCAATATGGAAGGTCTGCGCATTGTGGGGGTTGACGGCTAGCTCCGAAACGGGAATGGCACGGATATTGCTGCACATATCTCAGAGTCTGGCGTCAGACGCCGGGCAAGCGACGGCTGAGAAGGTTTGAGGAGAATCTCTGGACTTCTGGGTAATATGGGCAATTTACGGAGAAGGATTTTAAGGGGTGAATCGGATTTGTGTAACGAATCCTGCCCTTCGGCAACTTACCACTCGGGGTGTCTTCAAGAGGGCCGATTGGGTGAACGCGGGGTGAATCTTGGGCGGTAAACCGTGGCCCGGGTCGGCAGGATGCCGCGCGCGACGTGAAAAGGCGGCGGTCAGGGCGGGAGTTTCTGGAATTTTCCGAAGTGATAGTTGCGGAAAACGGTCCCGGGTGGTATCATGCGGCGAAAAGATATTTGCGTCTGGCAGAATTGCCGGAGAGTCGAACCCGCGCGGCGTTTCGAACGTCTGAATACCGGGGCGGACGGCAGCTAATTGCGAAGCTTGATCTTAGGGGAAGGTGGGACCATGGCTATCGCCGTTCAGGCGGCTAAATATCGCGTACCCGCAATCGCGGAGCTGTGCCTTCAGTTGACCCGCTTCGCCCCACGCGACAAACAGATCAAGCAACTTGCCCGTGCCGAGGAGCTGCTTGCGGAAATCGATCCCGCTCGCTGGTACACGTATAGGCAGGTGTGCTTCAAGATTACCCGGTTTCGCCCGGACTCGAGCGAAGACGTGCGTTTTCCCGGGACGGACCTCCGGCACGATCTCATTCAATTGATCGAGGACTTGGCCGAAGCGGTTCCGCTCGCCCCGGAAGAGGTGAATGAGCGCGTCTACACCGTGGACGAGCTGGCCAAAGAGTTCAACGTGGCGACGAAGACCGTGGCAAGGTGGCGCCGGGCAGGCTTGGTGAGTAGACGTTTCGTGATTGATGGGCGGCACCGCGTCGGCTTTCTGGAAAGCACCGTGCGACGCTTTCGGGAAAAGGAGGCCAAGCGCGTGGAAAAGGCCGCTCAGTTCAGCCAACTGACGCCCGAGGAGAAGGACGAGATCATCGATCGCGCGAGGCGCCTCGCCAAAGCGGGAGCCTGCCGTCCCGAGGTCACCCGGCGGCTGGCCGCCAGAACAGGAAGAAGCATGGAAACCATCCGATACATCCTGCGGCAATTCGATCAGAAGAATCCGCGTGCCGCCATCTTCCCGGAAGCGCAAAGCCCGCTCTCCGAGGACTTGAAGCGGAGGATCTACCGCGATCATCGCGCGGGCGAGTCCTTGAACGTGATCGCCAAACGGTATTGCATCACGCGGTCGCGCGTCGTCGGCGTGATTGATGAAATGGCCGCCCGGCGAATCCGAGAGCTTCCCCTCGATTACATTCCGAGCGAGGAGTTCGAACGCGTGACGCCGGCCCGAGAGCGAGAGATGCTCGGACCGCCGCCGCCCTCGGAACACGCGCCGCGGGCCGGTCGGCTCCCCTCCGGTCTGCCGCCCTATCTCGCGAGCCTGTACGAGGTCCCGCTTTTGACCCAGGCCCAAGAGATTCACCTCTTCCGCAAGATGAATTACCTGAAGTACAAGGCCTGCAAGCTCCGCGAAAAGCTGGAGGAAGGCCTGAAATCTCGAAAGAGGCCGGACCGCGGCCTGATGGCCGAAATCGACCGCCTTTACGAGGAGGCCGTGAAGACCAAGAACGAGATCATTTCGGCCAACCTCCGCCTGGTGGTGTCGATCGCCAAGCGGCATGTCGGTCCCGCCGAGAACTTTTTCGAGTTGGTGAGCGACGGCAACATGTCGCTGATCCGTGCCGTGGAGAAGTTCGACTACTCCCGCGGCAACAAGTTCAGCACGTATGCCAGTTGGGCCATCATGAAGAATTTCGCCCGCACGATCCCCGACGAGCATCGCTATCACGACCGCTTCCGGACGGCCCAGAGCGAGCTTTTCAACGTCACGGAGGACGAACGCAGCGACCAGGCGGAGCTGGAGTCGGCCCAAATGCAGCGCGAGACGCAAGTGCGCAACATCTTGCAGCGGCTGGACGAGCGCGAACGCCAAATCATCGTGCGGCGATTCGGCTTGGACAGTTCAGAGGAGCCGCTGACATTGAAAAAGGTCGGCGCCGAATTGGGCGTCACCAAGGAGAGGGTGAGGCAGCTCGAATCCAGGGCCTTGACCAAGCTGCGGAAATTGGCCGCCGAGGAAAAGCTCGATTGGCCGGACGGCGATTGACGCCGCGGGGGCTTGATACCTGCCGTCCGATGCCTTGCCAAGGCGCCCGTAGCTCAAGGGATAGAGCAGCGGATTTCTAATCCGCCGGTTGGGGGTTCGAATCCCTCCGGGCGTGCTTTCCACAAAGCCTTACGAAATAGGCGTTTACGCATCACCCGACCCCTCCGTCCGACTCGCCGTTCGGGGGTCGATGTTGCCAAAAGTGTTGCCAGTCTCATTAGCGGGCGGGGCGTATTCGGCCCACAGCTCGTCCGCCAGGGCCTCGGCGTCCAGGTCCACGTAGTAGCCGAGGGTGGTCTGGATCGACGCATGGCGGGCCAGCTTGCGGAGCACGGCGGGCATGACCCGCTTGGCCCAGCGGGTGCAGAACCCCCGCCGCAGGTCGTGCAGGCCCGCGTACTTGCACTTGTCCCCGGTCCTGCTCGTCACCACC
>JAAZNR010000657.1 GCA_012798155.1 Thermogutta sp.
TCTGCGTGACGCTTGCGTTTTGGCATCCGTTCCCTGAGCCGCCGTCGCGAGCCGGGGGTGGAAGCCCTGCGACGATCGCTGCGTCGGTCAAGCCCAAGGCTCGCCGTCTTTTCGGGTACCGCAGATGAAGACCCGCATCCCCATCGCGTCGGCCAGGGCGGCCTTGGCGAGGGCCGCAGCGTCGGCGGAGCGGGCATCGTCCGCGTAGGCGACCTGAATATGGTTGGCCTTGTGCTTGGCCATGAAGGCGTCGCGATCCACGCCGTAGGTGACGGCGTGCATGATGGGCCATTGGGGGGTGGTCTCGTTCCAGCGGCGCTGCGTTTCCTCATCGGGGAGTTGCACCACGCCGCCGCGACCGATATCCATGCAGAGCCGGCCGTCGTCCACGTAGATGCGGGACCAGACGATCTCTCCCGGCTTGGAGACGCCCTTGAGCGTTCCCCCGCCCAAGCGGAAAAACATGGGCGGCTGGCGTTCGCTGGAGGCGCCGGCCCAGCCGCCGATCAAATGGGCGGGCGGGACCGAGCCGCTGATGAGGAACACCCACACGAAGTCGGGCACCGTGCCCGACCGATCCACGTCGCCCCAGCGGACGTCGTGGAGGGTGTTTTCGACGGGTTGACCCAGGGCCTTGTGGACGCGATAGGTCATCAGGCCGTCCAAGCCCGCGCACTCATCCACCTCGTTGAAATGCGGCAGCGGCTCGCCTTCGTAGAGAATCCGCTCGCCGCGGCGGTCCTTGACGGGGGGGCGATCCGAGTTGTTGAGCATTCCCTCGGCCAGGTCGCTGGCGGGCAAGAGGTCCTTCAGACCCTGCTGATATTGGATGCCCACCGCATGGCAGCCGAAATCGTCCGCGATGCGGAGGGCCGCGATGTACATCTTGCACTGCCCCAGAATCTGGTCCTCGGTGAGGTCCGTCTCGGGATTCGGTCCGGTGACGAACTTCATGCCGCGATCGAGCAGCCAGCGATAGACGGCTCGCGCCTCGTCGTCCGCAACCTGCGTGGTCTCATAATAGAGGGCCGATTGGCTGAGCCGTTCCTTGTACACGCCCAAGGGCATCAGCAGCTCGTCGGGGAGGATGGCGTTGTACATGCCCATGCAACCCTCGTCGAAGACGCCGAGGATGGCCTTTTTGAGGCGGAATTCCTCGGCCAGGGCCTCTCCCAGCCGCCGCAAGGGGCCGGGGATCTTGATGTTTTTCAGCGGCACGGCGTGGCGGAGGGAGTGCCGTACGCGGCCGTCCTCCAGCCAAGCGGCCAGCCGTTTGCGGAACTGCGGCGAGGCGAAGTCTTCGCTCCACAGCGTGCTATAGGGCTTGCCGGCCTTGGTCAGGCAGGCGTTGAGGTTGAGCATGCCCACCAGCCCCGACCATTGACCGGACCAATTGGCCACGGTGAGGATCGGCCCCTGGTGCGAGAGCAAACCCGCCAGCACATGGTGAGAGTATTGCCAGACGGCCTCCGCCGCCATCAGCTTGGCGTTGGGGTCGATCCCGGCGAAGACCTCCATGCCCTCGCGCTGGGAGCTGATGAAGCCGTGCTTTTCGTCGGGCTTGTAGGGGTGGGCGCGGACCAGTTCGTAACCCGCCTCGCGAACCGCCTCGCCCAGCGCCTCTTCCATGGCTTGTTGGGCGGGCCAGCAGACCTGGTTCGCGGAGAGTCTCAGGTCGCCGCTGGCCACTAGGAAGACCTGCCTTTTCTTGGCCTTGACGGGTTTGGGAACGGTCGGCATCCGAATGTCCATGGAATCGACTCCTTCTCTGGTTGAGATGCCCGCGGACGGCAACCTGCCGAAACTCCGCCGGCGGCCGTCAAGCCGGCGAATTCCAGGGGTCGCGGAGACCGCCCGCCCGCGATACGGACCGGCCGGGCCGAGTTCGGGGCGATGCGACGCCGTCATCTTACAGCCGCCGAGGGAGGGGCCGCAACGCCCCCCGACTCGCGCCGGCGGGTGCGGCGACGCAGGGCCGCGGCCTGCCCGGCGGGACCGCTCAGCTCGATGTGGAAAGCAGCCGCCCGTCGGCGTCCCGGCACTCGATGAGCAGGTGTTCCGGCGAAACGTGCTCCGCTCCCACCACGCGGATCGAGACCTGATGCTGATTTTCCAGATCGGATAGGGCGCGGCGCTTCTTGTTGTTCAGAAGCTCGGCGACCTCGTCGGCGACGGTGACCGTGATCTCGGCCGCGCGGGGCACCAGACAGGCCAGAATCAACTGCCGCATCACGTCGATGGCCATGGTGTCCGCGGTCTTGACCAGGCCGGCGCCGCGGCACAGCGGGCAATCTCGGAAGAGCGAGCGCTTGAGGCTGGGTCGAATCCGCTGGCGCGTCATCTCGATCAGGCCGAAGGGGCTGGTACGGACGATCTTGGTGCGGGCCCGATCCCGCCGCACCGCCTCGCGGAGGGCCCGCTCCACGCCCCGGCGGTGCTTCTCCTTCCGCATGTCGATGAAGTCGTTGACGATCACGCCGCCCAGGTCGCGGAGGCGGATTTGCCGCGCGATCTCCTTGGCCGCAATGAGATTGATCTGATAGGCCGTCTCTTCGGCCGAATCCTCCGCGCGGAAGTTGCCGCTATTGACGTCGATGGCCACCAGGGCCTCCGTCTGGTCGATGACGATCGACCCGCCCGGCTTGAGCGGCACCTGCCGCTGGTGGATCATCGTGATCTCCTTTTCCAAGCCGAACTTGTGGAACAGCGGCTCCTTGCCGTCGTACAGTTGCAGACGGTTGACGTAGCGGGGCATCACCATCTCCAGGAACTCCTTGGCCTTTTCGTAGGTCGTGGGTTCGTCGATCACGATGGTGCCGACTTCGGCGCTGAAGATGTCGCGGATGGTCCGGGTGATGATGTCGCTCTCTTCGTAGATCGAGACGGGAGCGCCGAGCTTGCGGATGCGGCGGACCAGCACCTTCCACAACCGCATCAGGTAGGCCAGATCGCGGGACAGATCCCTCCGCGTGCGGTCGGCGCCCGCCGTGCGGACGATGAACCCCAGCCCCTTGGGCACGTTCAGCTCGCGCATGATGTCGCGCAGCCGCCGCCGCACCGCTTCGTCCTCGATCTTGCGAGAGACGCCGACGCGTCCCAAGGCGGGCATGAGCACGAGGTAGCGGCCGGGGATGCTGATGTAGGTGGAAAGCGTCGGCCCCTTGCTGCCGATGCCCTCCTTGATGACTTGGACGATGACCTCGTCGCCGCGTTTGAAGATGCTTTGGATGGGCGGCTTGAAGCGGGGCCGATTGCCCGGCCGAAACGGCCGCGGACGATGGTTGCGGGGGCGCTCCTCGCCCGGCTCGCCCACGCCGTTCAAGACGCCCGACGCGGGAGCCGGCATCTCGCCCAATTCATCGGGATCGTAGCCCGCCTGGCGAAAGTACTGCGGCTCCACGTCGCTGACGTGCAGGAACCCGTTCCGCCCCACGCCGAAATCGACGAAGGCGGCCTGAATGCTCGGTTCCAGATTGACGATCACGCCCTTGTAGATGTTGCCGACGTATTGTTCCTGGTCGGCCCGCTCGATGTACAACTCTTGCAAAACGCCGTCTTCCACGATGGCGATGCGGCACTCCTCAGGCTGGGCCGCGTTGATCAGCATCTCCTGTTTCATCTCTCTCGCCTTCCTGATCGGCTCCGGAGGCGAGTGCGTCGCGGGAGGATGGGGCGTTTCCGGCTCGAAGTCTCCGCGGGGTGGGCCTCATGAAGAAAGCTCCACGTCGGCGCGGACCAGGGGGATGCCTTGCGCTTCCAAGTCCTCCAGCCCCAACGCCGCGAGCACTTCCCGCGGGTGGAGCGATCCTTGGGGATCGACCCGTAGGCTCATCCGCAAGACGCCGCCGTCCAGCGCCGATTCCTCGACCCATTCCCGCAACTCGAAGGTCTTCCCTTTGGCGGGGCGGTGGATGGGGAACGACGCGGCGGACGTGATCTCGCGGAGGCGGGCTTGGAGGGCGGCTTGGCGTTCCGCCGGCACTTCCAGGCAATAGACGGCCCTCTTCACCCGGGCGGGCGGGGCCGACGGCGGGAGCGGCTCGATCGAGCGGAAGACCAGGCCGGGGATCGTCCGCGCCGCAAGTCGCGCCGCCAACTCCTCCCCCGTCATCGCTTCCGCAAGCTCGACCTCGAGCACTTCGTTGACTCCCTCGATTCCTAATGCCAGGGCCGACGGAAAGTTGAACCGGGGCTTGGGGTGGAACCCCCGGCTGTACGCCGGTCGCACACCCGCCCGCCGAAACAGCCGTTCCACGATCCGCGCCAAGTCGTGATGCCCAACGAACCGCAAATCCCCTCGTTTCGAAAAGCGAATACGCACTCGTTGACGAACCTGGGGTTCGTCGCCCCCGCCGCTGCCGTGCGCGGCGGGGCCTCTTGGGGTGAATGTATCGGGGTCTTGATTCGGACGGCACCCGGTCGGGTCCGCAGCGGGGGAAACACCGGCTTGCGGCGGGGCCTGCGATGCGCCATCGCGGGGCGGAAAATCGCCCCCGGCGGACGAAGCCGCCGGCGGCCCTGCTCTTCCGCCCGCCAGGTCGCCCGGCCGGGCCTTTCCCTCACTGCGGTCCTTCAGCTCCAAGTGCTCGCCGATAAATCGAACTCCTTGCCTCTAATCGAACGTCGCCAAATCTCGTATCCGTTGCGATCCCCGGAACCCCGGGGCAGCCTGCAACCGATGTCTTCCGTCTTGTCCCGTCTCGTGCCGCGCTTGGACTCGCGCCGCGCGGGGCTTGGATCCGCCTTGGCCCCCCGGCTTCGCGGCGGTCCATCCTATCCGAGAACCGCCTTGGCTTGCAATCCCTATACCACAGAATGGGCGGTAACCGAAGCGTGCGATCAGTCAGCCTCGGGGATAGGCCCGAGGCTACCCTGAAGAAGGATATCACACCTTCCCCCACCCGGCGGGAACGCAGTCGGCCCAACTACCGAAAATTGCCGCAACTGGCACATTATAACCCTTTTCCCTCAATCGAAACAGAAACACCCGTCCAGGGGTCCCCCATCTTTGGGGCGGATTTCTTGACCGCCAGGGCGCGACGGTTTCTCCGCTCGTCCATCCTCAGAGGCGGTCCCGTCAACCCGAAGGCTCGTCGGGGCCGAATCCCCTGCTCCCGTAGGCAACGTCGCGTCGGAATCCTCGCCGTGCGCCGGTACAGTCGCCGCCGATTTCGAAACGCTCACCGCGGCGGGAACCCGTTTGAAGTCCGAGGGATGCCCCAGGAGAGGGACGCGGTGTTCGCTGATCCAAGGGGTGAAGGCCGCTTGGCCCAATTCCGCCGCCCAGCGTCCCAAGGAGGGGGCGATCCGCCGCGGCGGGATCAACCACAACTCGGGCCGCGTGTTCGACCGCCGGGCCTGATCCCTCGCCCCTTGCAGCACCCAGGCCGGGACCTCCGAACCGACCGGCAGCAGCGTGACCTGGAGTATCCCCCACCGGGTCAGCTCGCCCCATACCTCCGGCAGGACCTGATCGAATCGCCGCGCAAAGGCCAAGACCGGCTCCACTCCCCACGAGCGGAGGACCAAGGCGTCGAGAATCCGCTCCACCGCGAAGACATGACTCGGCCGCAATGGGGCCAACCGTTCCATCCCGAAGGCGATCGGCCGCTGATCCCAGCGGTCGCGAAACAGGTAGTAGCGCGAGTCGGGATCGGTCGCCCGCGCCCAAAACGTCACGATCTCGCCCGAGAACTCGCGGATCGGGCCGACGAGGCAGCCCTCCAATTTCGGGGAGATTCGCCTCGCCTTCCAATCCTGCGGGGAGATGCCGGCCTTCGCGGCGTAGTCCCGCGCCGCAATCGTCGAATCGAGCATGCCGATGGGCAAGCCGGGTATCCCCGACCAATTCATGCCCGCGGACTCCAAAAAGGCCCTGGCCCGCACCGCCGCTTCGCCTTCCTGACGAAGCAGGACCCCGCGGCAATAGTCCGCGAAGACCTCGTCGGGAGTGAGGGCCTCGCGAACGCCCCCCTCGTCGGCATTTCGCCTCATCGCCGGACGGGACGGCCCGAGGCGGTTGTCGGCGCTGTCGGGCATGGGCTGGGCCGACGACACGGCATCACCCGATGCGGGGCGAGGCCCTCGCTTGTCGAGACGCGCCATCTCCGCGGCCTCCATTGGGAACGAAGACATGCAATCGCAACTATCGGTTGGGAACGAAGACAGGCAATTGCAACTATCGGTTGGGAACGAGGACAGGCAATCGCAACTATCCGTCCATTAGAGCGCACTTCCATTCGCAAGGCAAGCGCAACCGCGCCTAGAGCGCCCTTCCATCCGCCGGCTTACGCCGGCGGCTCACATCGCGCTGTGAAAATCGTGTTGCGTGAAAAGCCCGCCGGCTTACGCCGGCTTCTCAGGGAACGGATACCAAAACGCAAGCGTTATGCAGATGCGCAAGCGCCAGCCGCTAGCGGCCGGGTGGCTGGGGTCGGAGCGAAGCGCAGCCCCCAGCCGGGCCGCAACCCCGCTTCAACCACGCGGCGTGCCATCCGCCGGAGTTGACGGCTTGCCCGGCGACTGATAAAGTGAAGCGTAGTCGCCGTTCGTTCCGCGGATGACCGCGGCGACCAAGCGGCGGGCGGCTCACCTTCGGGATGACCGCCGGTCGGGTCGCGGTCGCTTTGGGAACGAAGACGAACCCTATCGGGGGATTAGCTCAGTTGGGAGAGCGCTTGAATGGCATTCAAGAGGTCAGGGGTTCGAATCCCCTATCCTCCACTAAGTCCTTTTGCATCAAGGATTTAAGGCAAGCTGCCCGCGGCATGAAGCCGTAATTCGCAAGGCTTTCCGACGCTTCTCTGGAATGCCGCTCCGCCCCGCCGGACTTTCCTTCGCCGAATTTTTGCGGCCTGCGGGGCGGATTTTGCGTCACACGCTCCGGCTTGTGCGTCGGATGTTGCGTCGCTTTTCGCTTTGCCTCCAACGGCCCTCTCGAAGTCGGCGTCTTCACCGTCGGCCGGCGTTCCGCACGAACTCTTAGTGGAAAGGCCGTCGGCGCAAGTGGCGGTGTCATGACGCAGCACAAACACGACTCGCCGGTGCAAGCCGGCGGTGGATGCCCTGCGAGGAGTCGCGGCTGGGGGCGGCGCTCCGCTTCGACCCCAGCCACCCGGGAACGCCATTGCAGCGCGGCTGGGGGCGGCGCTCCGCTGCGATGGCGGCCACCCGGCCGGGCAATACAAAGGGTGCGGTGCGACGGAGGGCCACGCTCCATCCCGGCCAAAGCAGGTATCAGATAACCCACTGGTGGGGCTTGCACTCAATTTGTTCGTACTATAATGAATCGCATGGGGCCGTAACGGCTCTCGACCGGTGGGGTTCAGGGGTTCGGCGAAATTCGGGGAAAGGAGATGGATCATGCGCTGGTTGACTCTCGTGTTGGCGGGGGCGGTGGCCTTCAGCGCCGCGCAAGCATCGGGACAGTGGAGTTCGGGGTTCCCTTTGGGGAGCAACCAAAAACCAAAAAAACAGACGTCCGGACTGTCGAGTTTGGGTATCCCTTCTGTGGGTATCCCTTCTGTGGGTATCCCTTCTGTGGGTATCCCTTCGTTGCGGCCCAAACAAGACGAAAAAGAAAAAGATCGCGAGGAGCAAATGGCGGCGAATTTCGGCGGGGGTTGGATCCCCGGCCTGGGCGGCGCACAACCGACCCCTAGCAACCCCTATTGGTATAACGGCCTGGGCGGCGCACA
>JAAZNR010000074.1 GCA_012798155.1 Thermogutta sp.
TCCGGGGCGGCCATGGGATCGGGCGGGTCCTACCCGGCCGCCACGGGCGAGGGTGAAAGCACGTACGGCTCGGAATACGGCTCGGAATACGGCGGTTACGGCGGCATGGCCGGCCCCGGCGGGCGAAGTCTGTACGGTCGTTACGTGGACGCCGACGGGAATCCCTTGCCTCCTACCGCGACCCAACCGTTCGCCGAATTCAAAATGATGCCGGTTCGCATGCGGTTGGTGGTCGATCAGCGGAAGCTCGATAAACTGCTCGTCAACTGCGCCAATTCCGACATGCCCATCCGGATTGCCCGCGTGTTGATTCGGCCGGGCCAGGCCTCCCTGGCCGGCGGGATGTCGCCGATGGGGACGATGGGATCCGGCTACGGCAGCGAAGGCGGCTCCTATAGCACGGGCGAAGGCTACGGCTCGGAATACTCCGGGGCCGGATACGGGGCCGGTTCCTACGGTTCCGGCGGATACTCGCCGACGGGCCCGGGGACGACCCAAGGCCAGGCCGCAAGCAACGACGTCCCCGTTTTGATCGAGGGGGTGATTTACATCTTCAATCCTCCGGACTTTAGCATGTTGGGCAAGGAAGGCGGGCGCGAGTTGGTATCCGGGCAATCCTTGGCGCCCCCGGAGACTCCGGCAACCGGAACGGCGGGCGAGCAGCCCGGCGAGGCGGCGGCCGGCACCGAGCAGCCCGCCGCGGCTCAGCCCACGGGCACGGAACCGGCAACGCCCGTCCCGCAGGCACCCGGAGCGGGATCACCTCCGCCTGCCGCCGGTACGCCGCCGGGTACGCCTCCCGGAGCGAATCCGGCGGGATCGCCCGCGACTCCGCCGGGCCCAGGCGTCCCGCCTGCGATTCCGCCAGGCACAGGGGTCCCGCCCGCGGCAGGTACGGCTCCCGGCACGCCGCCCGGAGCCGTTCCACCGGCAGCGGTTCCCGCTGCGGGAGTTCCGCCGGCCGCGCCTCCCGGGGCACCGGCGGCCGCACCTGCCGTGCCCGCGCCGGCGGCTGCTGTCCCGGCGACGAACGTGCCCGCGGCCCCACCGGCCGCTCCGCCGCCGGCCGCTCCGGCAGGCAACCAACCGTGAATGCGGAGACGCCGCCGTTGATGGGGGTGAGCCGAGCACATTCAGCGAAAACGCGGATCGGAAGAGAATCAGGCAACCGAGTACGGCGAATCATCGCCAACGAACGGCGAATCAGGGGCAACGGACGAGCAATGACGGGAACCGAACAAGGGCGCCTAGTGCTCTGTCACAGCTAAGAATGGGGATTGGCAGTAGGGCCGCTTTTGCGGAATCCGCAAGGACGTGCTCAAAACGTCCCACGTCGGCTGACCCTCAAATTACGTGACAAAGCACTAGCCTGGGCGATACGGGGCCGCGCGAGCGTCTGAGGCTTACGGGGCCGGGAAAACGGGCGACCGCGGAACGTTCGCCCAAGGGGAAGGTGATCGGCACCAGCCGCTGAACCGAGTGGAAAGCGAGGAACGAGTCATGGCCGCAACCAAAGGCAAAGGCGTGCAGGGACTTCTCGCGGAGAACTGGGAAAAAATCGTGCTGGCGGTGGTCCTGGCGGCCGCGCTCGGCCTCGTCGCGATGTCGCTCACCCGTACCAAGGCCGTGGACCTGACGCCCGAGCAACTTACCACCCTGGCTTCGCAGGCGGAGCAGAACTTCCAGAGGACGGAGCCGATTCCCACGCGCGAGGTGCCTGGTTACTCCGA
>JAAZNR010000658.1 GCA_012798155.1 Thermogutta sp.
GAGGATCGCAACGACTGGCTGTTGATCTTGGTCCCCGTCGAAAAGGACGGAAAGCCGGCGTGGAGCGTCGAGGCCCTCGGCGGCGATCCCCCGGAGTGGATCGACCCCTGCTTGGGGACGTTCGCAACGGCGAAAGAGGCTTTGGCCGCGATCCGCATGGCCTGGGAATCCCCCGCCTGGCGGCTGCGGCTGCTCGGCGACGATGAGTTGCAGGACCGTCTCCACTGTCACCGTCACCGAAACCCTCGCAAAAGGCCGAAATCGTGAGGTTTTGGTGACGCATCACACGCTAACGAGAAAGGATGAGCTTATGGCCGCGCCTGAGAAACCGTTGTGGCGGTACCTGTTCCGGATGCCGGATGACGATTGGCGGGTGCGGAAGCACGCCGCCACGTACTGGGGAGGGATCATCATGAGCGACGACGACTTGTGGCGGATGCTGCTCCACAAGCTGCCGAAGACGTTCACTATCGAGGGAAAGGTGGACGAGAAGACGTTGGCGGCCTACGGTCCCGCCGATTGGCGTCCCGGTCGCGACTTCCCGCCGTTCCGGGTGACGATGGAGCCGCCGGATGATCCGCCGCATCACGCGATTCCGCGACGGTGGATGCGAACGGATTCGCCGAAACGCACCTATTGACGGATGAACGCGGAGCGGTACATTGACGTGTAGAGTCTAATTCTAAACGAGTCGGGTGATCCCTTCAGGAGCCTGTGCATCGCCACGTCGGCGGTGCATAGGCTTTTTTTTTGCGCTTCAGCTAGTGAAAGGAGAGTTGCGATGGAGTCGGGAAAACTGCTTATTGGTTCGCGTGAGGCGGCGCGGATGTTGTCGATTTCCGAGCGCACCTTGTGGAGGCTGGTTTTTGAAACGGCGGACCGTCCACTACCCCATATTCGTGTCGGCCGGAGGGTTCTATTTTCTAAAACCGACTTAGAGGAGTGGATTCGAGCCAATCGCACCGTCGGTAGGGAGCACGACGAGGAGGGCCGAGAATGAACCAAGCCGTAGAACGGCTGCTCGCGGCCCTGGAGAACGCCGGATGCGACCCTCGACCTGCCGGTGAGAACAAGTGGCAAGCCCGTTGCCCAAGCCACGAAGACCGGCGGCCGAGCTTGTCCATCGGCGTGGGAGCCGACGGCCGAGTGCTGCTCACGTGCTTTGCCGGCTGTCCCGTCGGCAGGATTTGCGATGCGTTGGGTATGAAAGCGGCCGACTTGTTCGACGACGAAAAGCCCCGGCCTGGCCGGAAAGCCCGAACCAATGGGAAGCCTAATGGCGGCAACAGCAAGCCTAAGGACGGCGGCAAGGCTGACAACCCTAACGGCGATGATCGCGCGTTCAGGACGGTCGCCGAGGCCGTAGATGCGGTGACGCGGCAATTCCGCCGCAACGCCGATTACCAATGGCAGTACGTGGATCGAGAGCGCCGGCTCGTCGGTCTTGTGCTGCGGTGGGACACCAAGGACGGCAAGGAAATTCGGCCTGTGTCGCTGCACGCGCAAGGCTGGAGATTGACGGCCCTGCCCAAGCCGCGACCGCTGTACAACCTGGGTGCGATTCTCGCGGCTAGTGCGGAAACCCCAATCATCGTTTGCGAAGGCGAAAAGGCTTGCGACGCGGCCGCAAAGTGCGGACTGCTTGCGACGACATCGAGCGGCGGGGCGTGCGGGGTGAAGCTGAGCGATTGGCAACCCGTTCGTGGCCGGAACGTCATCGTGCTGCCGGACCACGACGCGGCTGGCGAGAAATACGCCGAGGACGTAGCGAAGCTATGCCACGCGGCCGGTGCGGCAAACGTTCGCATCCTACGGCTGAGCGACTTCGCGCCCGGGCTTCCCGAAGGCGGCGATTTGGCGGACATCGTGGAATCGAGCGACTGGTGCGGTTTGCCGTTACCCAAGGGCGCCACGCCGAAAGACGTCGGACGATGGATTCTCACCACGGCCGAAGGGAACGAACCGTGGGCGCCCGAGCCGCCGGACGAGCGGCTAGTATGGAAACCCTACCCCGTCGAGGCCCTGCCAAAGGCGTTCCGTGATTTCGTCGAGACGACGGCTGAGGCTTTCGGTTGCGACGAATCCTACGTAGCCCTACCGCTGTTGACGGCTGCCGGTGGGGCTATCGGGCTGACGCGGAAGTTGGAGGCCAAGGCCGGTTGGCGGGTTCCACCGATCTTGTGGGGCGTCATCGTGGGCGAGAGCGGGAGCCTGAAGACGCCGGCCATCAAGGCGGCCCTGCGGTGGACGGAACGGCGGCAAGCGCGGCTGCTGGCCGAACACGATAAAGACCGGCTGCGATTCGAGGCGGAGTTGGCGAGGTATGAGCGGGACATCGCCGCATGGAAAAGGGACAAGCGAGCTGACGACCCGCCGCAGAAGCCGGAGCCGCCCACGGCACGACGCATTGTGGTAAGCGATACCACGGTCGAGGCCCTCGGGCCGATTCTCCGCGACAACCCGCGCGGCGTGCTGTTGGCACGCGACGAGTTAAGCGGCTGGTTGAGCAGCTTTGATCGCTATGTTGGCACCAAGGGCGGCGATTCGGCGTTCTGGCTTTCGGCCCACGGGGGCCTATCGCATACCGTGGACAGGAAAACAAGCGGCGCGTTCTACATACCGGCGGCGGCCGTTTGCGTCACCGGCGGCATCCAACCCGCCGTTCTGCGGCGCGTGCTGGCCGACGGCAACTACTTCGAGAACGGATTGGCTTCGCGGTTGCTCATGGCGTTTCCGCCGCGACGACGCAAGCGGTGGACCGAATCCGGCGTCCCGCAATGGGCGGCCGACGACGTGGAGCGGGTGTTCGACAAGCTGTTCGCCCTGCAACACGACATCGCCCTCGACGGCGAGCCGGTGCCGCACGTGATGCGGTTATCGCCGGAGGCCAAGGAACGCTAC
>JAAZNR010000659.1 GCA_012798155.1 Thermogutta sp.
GGCGGACGGTTACCGTCATCGGCCGAGCCTGTCGATTGCCCCCGGTGCCGACGGCAAGGTGCTCTTGAAATGCCACGCCGGCTGTCCGGTCGGCCGGATTTGCGACGCCCTGGACCTACGGCAAGCCGACTTGTTCGATGACGACGGACGGCCCCGGCCCGGAGGCGAACGGCCCAAACCCAACGGCAAACCCAAGCCCGGAGGGGAAAAGCCGAAGGACGGCGCCGGCTGTGGTGAAGGCCCCACGGATGGGCGCGTGTTCAAGACGGCCCGCGAGGCCCTGGCGGAGTTGAGCCGGCGGTTCGGACGGCCCCCGAACGCGAAGTGGCTTTACCGCGACGCCAAGGGCGAGCCGGTAGGGCTTGTCTGCCGTTGGAACACGCCGGACGGTTCCAAGGAAATCCGGCCGCTGTCCCTGCACGCCGCCGGCTGGCGATTGGCCGCCCTGCCTAAGCCGAGGCCGATCTTTCGCCTGCCCGAAGTGCTAGCGGCCGACCCGACAACCCCGGTCGTCGTCACCGAAGGCGAGAAGTGTTGCGACGCGGCCGCAAGGTGCGGACTGCTTGCGACGACATCGAGCGGCGGGGCGGCTGCGGCGAAGTTGAGCGATTGGCTCCCGGTGAAGGGGCGCCCCGTCGTCGTGCTGCCGGACGCCGACGAACCCGGCGAACGCTACGCCGAGGACGTGGCGGTGCTATGCCACGCGGCCGGTGCGGCTTCGATTCGCATCCTACGGCTTGCGGATCACGCGCCCGGGTTGCCCGAGGGCGGGGACATCGCCGACGTGTTGGAGGACCCCGCCTGGTGCGGCCTGCCCGTGCCCGAAGGCGCCACGCCGAAGGACGTGGGGGTGTGGATTCTCGCGACGGCCGAGAAGATCGAGCCGGAACCGGCGGAGGCGGACGAGAGGCCGACGTGGAAACCCTATCCCACGGAATCCCTGCCCAAGGCGTTCCGCGCTTTCGTCGAGGCGACGAGCCAAGCTTTCGGGTGCGATGAATCCTACGTAGCCTTGCCGCTGCTGGCGGCCGCCGGTGCGGCTGTCGGCTTGACGCGGAAGCTGGAGGCCAAGGCCGGTTGGCGGGTTCCGCCGATCCTATGGGCGGTCATCGTGGGCGAGAGCGGGAGCTTGAAAACGCCGGCCATTAAGGCGGCCCTGCGGTGGACGGAACGGCGGCAAGCCCGACTGCTGGCCGAATACGCCGAGGACAGAACGCGATTCGAGGCGGAGTTGTCGCGGTATGAGCGGGACATCGCCGCCTGGAAGCGGGACAAGGACGGCGGCGACCCGCCGCTGAAGCCCGAGCCGCCCACGGCACGGCGCATTTTGGTAGCCGATACCACGGTCGAGGCCCTCGGGCCGATTCTCCGCGACAACCCACGCGGCGTGCTGCTGGCACGCGACGAGCTATCGGGCTGGCTGGCGTCTTTCGACCGCTATGCCAACACCACGGGCGGCGATTCGGCGTTCTGGCTTTCGGCTTACGGCGGGCTATCGCATACCGTGGACCGGAAAACATCCGGCGCGTTCTACATACCGGCGGCGGCCGTTTGCGTCACCGGCGGCATCCAACCCTCCGTTCTGCGGCGCGTGCTCGCCGACGGGAACTACTTCGAGAACGGCTTGGCGTCGCGGCTGCTCATGGCGTTTCCGCCACGAAGACGCAAGCGGTGGACGGAATCCGGCGTCCCGCAATGGGCGGCCGACGACGTGGAGCGGGTGTTCGACAAGCTGTTCGCCCTGCAACACGACATCGCCCTCGACGGCGAGCCGGTGCCGCACGTGATGCGGTTATCGCCGGAGGCCAAGGAACGCTAC
>JAAZNR010000660.1 GCA_012798155.1 Thermogutta sp.
AACTGGACTTTTGCAAATTGTCGTGACAAGTTCTCGTCCGCCTTGGAAGAGGGTTATGGTGAGGGCAATTAGGCGCGAAAACGGCTTGCCGTGATTGCCTAACTTCACCAAGCCCTCACCCACTGCCCATCTCCCAGAGGGAGAGGGTAGCAGTTTGCAAAAGTCCAGTAGAAATCATGAAATCATGATGAGAGCAGGGCTCTCGCCGAACCGCAAACCGCGGAATAAGTCAACCCCGACCTTGGGAGGTCCCGTCCATGCAAGCCGGTAGCAGCCCCAGTTCCCGGATTTCGGATATGCGGCCGGAAAAAGGCATGACAATCGATTGGGCCGGCTTGCGACGGATCATCGACGATCATCACTCCTTCATTCTGACCACGCATATCAGGCCGGATTGCGATGCCATCGGCAGCACGCTGGCGTTATCCCATATCCTGCGACGCCTGCACAAGGAAACGGTCTGCCTGGCCGACTTCGAGGTCCCGCCCAATCTGAAGTTTCTGGACCCGGATGGGGAGATTCATCGCCTCGGCCACCCGCGGACGGAGGAGTGGCGAGCTTCCGCCGAGGCCTTGGTCGTCCTCGATACCTCGGCCTGGGCGCAGCTCGGCGACATGGCGAACTTCCTCCGTGATTTCCCCAGAACGAAGATCGTCCTCGATCACCACGTCAGTGGTGACGATTTGGGGGCCCGATTCTTCAAAGATACGCGAGCCGAGGCCACGGGCCGAATCGTGGCCGAGTTGGCCGATGAACTGGACGTCCCCTTGGATCCCGCGTCGGCCAAGTGGTTGTTGGCCGCCTTGGCCACGGATACCGGCTGGTTCCGCTTCAATTCGGTCCGGGCCGATACCTTCTCGCTGGCCGCCCGACTCATTTCCGCCGGAGTCCGTCCGGACGAACTCTACCGGGACCTTTACGAAAACGAGCGGATCGGGCGATTTCGCCTGACCGGCCGCGCCATGCAACGGGCGGAGACCGAACTCGACGGCCGACTGATTCACACCTATCTGGTCCACGGCGACTTCGCGGAAACCGGGGCCGTCTCCTCCGACAGCGAAGATATCGTCAACACCACGTTGACGGTCAGCGGCACGCAGTTTGCGGTCATCCTCGTCGAACACACGCCCGGCCGGTTCAAGGTTAGTTTCCGCAGCCGGTGCCACGTGGATTGCAGCCGGTTGGCCGCCGAGTTCGGCGGCGGCGGTCATAAGGCCGCGGCCGGCGCCACCGTCTTGGGTTCGCTGGAAGGTGCCCGCGCGAGAGTTCTTGACGCCGCGCGGAAAGCCTTGCAACAATAGCGAAACGCCCCGTTTCGCCGATCATACGCGCCCTTGAAATGCCGGCCTGGCGGCAAGCATGAATTGGCCGAGGAGCACCATTCGGCGGGTAAACCGTTCAGCTTGGATCACGAGGCCGTTCAGCTTGGATGACGAGTTGGGTCACGAGGATATCATCGCCAATTATCGCAGTGTTTTATTGCGACACCGTCCTTGGCCGGCGCTTTGGCAATCCGTTCCAATCGCTGTCCAAAGCCTCAGTCGCTGAGGGCAACCCTTTGGGTACTTTGCAACGTAATAAGGTATTATTGAGCGGTTGCGCTGTAAAACGTCGCCGTCACGATCTCAGCTCGGTACGGCGGCGATGAGAAGAGGCCTTTCCCCGGGAGCAACCATCGGCCGCAAACTCTGAGATAGGGGGTCACCATGACGCAATCGGATCAATCTTCCTCCTGTCGCTGCGACTCTCCGCCAACCGCGCCGGCACGCCGAGGCTTTTTGGGCAGCCTCGTCGCGTGGATATTGGGGCTAGTGGCGTTGGTGCCCGGCATTGGGAGCGGCTTGGCGGCCTTTTTGAGTCCGCTGGGGAAAAAGGCCCAGGGCGGAGTGCGGGTGCGGCTGACCTCCCTGGATAACCTCCCCGACGACGGAACGCCCCGCAAGTTTCCCGTCGTGGCGGAGAAGGTCGATGCCTGGAGGGTTTCCCGCGAGCCGGTCGGCGCGGTCTACCTTCGCAAGATCGCCGCCGATCAGGTACAAGCCCTGCACGTGGTCTGCCCTCACGCCGGCTGTTCGGTCGAGTACAAGCCGGGTGAAGGCGACGCCGAAGGCCGATTCTTCTGCCCATGCCACTCGGCGAACTTCTCGCTTTCCGGAAAGAGGTCGGACGCCGTGTCGCCCAGTCCGCGGGACATGGATTCCCTCCAAGCGGAAATCGCCGAAAACGGCGACGTCTGGGTTGTTTTCCAAAACTTCCAAGTGGGCACCGCGGCGAAGATTGCGATCGCCTGACGAGCACGAACGCTCGGCGGCTATCGGCGGTCGACGTCCCCGGTCGACGTCACCCTGACGGCAACCGTTCGCCTTGCCGCAAACTGAGCACAATATGTAGCCTGCCGTGGCCGACGCTACCGCAACCATCACCAGTACCGAGGTCACGGCGCAAGTACAACGGCGCAAAGACAGGCGCAAGTACAAAGGTCACGGCGCAAGCGGCGTCCCTAACGAACGGCAAGAGAGGGCTTCTTCGCTCGCGACGCAATCCCAGGACACCCGCTCCCCAAGGATCTGACAATGAAGAGCAAACTCGGCCCGGCCTTTTCCGACT
>JAAZNR010000661.1 GCA_012798155.1 Thermogutta sp.
CGATACTCGACGCCGTCGAGCACGAAGCGCCCCCCGGCGATGCGATTGGCATAACGGCCGCAAACGGATCCCAAACAGGGGTGGCCTTGGACGTACTCTTCGGCGGTCTCCAAGTAGAGGGTGACGTTATCCCGATCGCCCCCCCGATCGGGAACTTCCACCGCCGTCAGCGTGGCGCCCAAGGTCATCGCCCGCACGGCCATACCGTTGCCGTTCTCCAAGGAAAAAAGCTCGATCGGAGATCCGTCCCGAGTGACCCCGAAGACCGCTCGCGCCACGCGCATCTCGTGCTCCTCCTCCATCGCGGAGACAAAACCTCCTGTAGCCCATGCCAAGACCGCCGCAAACAACGGAATCCAAGGCCGCGCTAAGACGGCCGACAACAAGGAAATCCAAGGCCGCAAAGCGCGCCTCGGCCGCACGGTACTTTGAAAACAAGTCATGATCCGACCCCCGGGAGTCTTGAGCAATTCGACGCCTCGCGCCGAGCAATCACAAGCAATCAGCCGTTGGGACAAAGCTTAGCTCAAGTCGGGCGGCGATTGCAAGTTGCGGATTGCCGGCCGGAGCCGTCGCGGCGGCCGTTACCTCCGCCGCTGCCGGTTGGAGGTCAATTTTCGGCCAACGCCCGCACTGCCTGCCGCAACTGTTGTCGCACGGCCGGGCCGTACTCGATATCCAGCCAGGCCACCTTTCCTTGACCGTCCAGCACGTAGAGACAGGGCGGCCTCTTCGTGGTCAATTGCGCGAATACCGTTTCGTCCGCATCCACCAAGACGGGAAACGTCACTTCCGCGCCTTGCAGCAATTCGCTCAAGCCCGAGGGAGCTTCCCCGGCATGAATCGCGAGGACGGCGATTTCGTCCGCCGCGTACTTCGATGCCACGTCGCTCTGGATATCGAGAAGCAGGTTTTCGGCGCGAAGCCGACTCACCGCGTCGTCGCCGAGCTGAAAAAAGACGACGACGGTTCCTTTGCTACCAAGCGAGCCTTGCGCCGAATGAGGTTGCCCGCTCAGGTCGTTCAAATCGAAAGCGGGAAATCGATCACCGACGAAGACCTTGCAGGCATTGCGATCGGAAGCCGCCATCACGACCTGCGGTAAAACCGTTGGATCGGCGGCCTCAAGAGGAGGCTTTTGCGATACGGCGGGCGAGGGCGCCGCCTCCTGCGGCATGGCGACGGCGGGCGTGCCGTGATCGGCGGCTGCTCCTTGCGATTGAGCGGCCGGTGCTTGCGATTGAGCGCCTGATCGAGCAACGACATCGCTTGGCGATGGCTTCGGATCCTCCGTCGTGGGGCGGTTGCAACCGGCCGCCACCAAACATGCCAAGAGACACCCGCACGACCATCTTCCAAATACCGATCCCGCCATTCGCGCATCCTCCTTTAGGGGTTTCTTGGTGATCCGCCGGCGTGCTGATCCGCCGACTGTCGTTCGGATTCTCCTGCGTTCGGAGACCGCGGGGACGATGATTTCGATTATAGTCGCTCACGACGGCGCCGGGCTACGACGTTGATCTCTCGCTCGATCCTGACGATATCGCCTCCGACGACACGAAAACCTCTTTTTCCAGCCGCGACTTCTTTTTCCAGCCGCGACTTCCGGCCGCGACTACTTCTCGATCCGAATGCCCAATTCCTTAAGCTGCTTGGCGTCCACCTCACCCGGCGCTCCCGTCATCAAATCCACGGCGCGTTGGGTCTTGGGAAAGGCGATGCAATCGCGAATCGAATCGGCTCCCGAGAAAATAGCCACCAAACGATCGACCCCCAGGGCGATCCCCCCGTGCGGCGGCGCCCCGTATTGCAGGGCCTCCAACAGAAAGCCGAACCGGTCCCGCGCCTGAGCGGGATCCAGCCCGATCAATCGAAAGACCTCTTGCTGGAGTTCCTGGTCGTGGATCCGGACGGTCCCTCCGCCGACTTCGGAACCGTTGAGGACCAAGTCGTAGGCCTGCGCTCGGCACTTCGCCGGATCGTCCCGCAGAAGATGGCGATCTTGCGGGCGGGGCGAGGTGAACGGATGATGCATCGCGGTCCAACCGCCCGTCTCTTCGTCGATCGCGAACATGGGAAACTCCACGACCCACGATAGGTGCATTGTCGAGGGATCGTAGAGCTTCAACTCGGCGCCGAACCTCTTGCGCAGGGCGTATAGTGCGCGGCAAGTAATCTCGAACGCATCCGCCACAAAAAGGAGCAGGTCTCCCGGCCGGCCGGCCAAGCGTTCGGATATTTGCCGCAAGTGCGACTCGCTGAAATTCTTGGCCGTCGGGGAGCCGAGCTTGCCGTCCGCGTCCACCTTGAACCAGACAAGCCCCTTGACGCCGAAATCCTGCTTCAGCCACTCGGTGAGGTCGTCGAGGTTCTTGCGCGAGTAACCCGCCGCAGCGCCTTTGGCATTGATGCCGCGTACCCGTTGGCCGCTTTCGGCCGCCTCACGAAAGACGCGGAAATCGCACTCCCGGGCGATGTCCGTGACGTCGATCAACTCCATGCCGAAGCGGAGGTCCGGCGCATCGTGACCGAAACGTTCCATGGCCTCGTCGTAGGTCATGCGCGGCAACGGCAGGGTGAGTCGAATGCCCAGCACCTCGCCGAACAGGCGATCCATCAGGCCCTCGACGACCGCCATCACGTCATCCGCTTGCACGAACGACATTTCCAAGTCTAATTGGGTGAACTCCGGCTGGCGATCGGCGCGGAGGTCCTCGTCGCGAAAGCAGCGGGCGATTTGAACGTACCGATCATAGCCCGCCACCATCAAAATCTGCTTGTAAAGCTGCGGGGATTGCGGCAGCGCATAGAAACTGCCCCTCTGAACGCGGCTGGGGACCAAATAGTCTCGAGCGCCTTCGGGGGTGCTTCGCCCCAACATCGGGGTTTCGACCTCGACGAATCCCAGGGCATCGAAATAGTCTCGCATCAGCTTGATCATGCGGTGGCGAAGGAGCAGCGTCCGCTGCATCTCGGGCCGGCGAAGGTCGATGTAGCGGTAACGCAAGCGGACATCCTCGCCGGGCAGGTCGGGGGCGCTCGGCATGAAGGGCGGCGTCAAACTGCGATTGAGGATATCGCATTCCAGGGCGCGAACCTCGATCTCGCCCGTCGCCAATTTGGGGTTTTCGGTTCCGGCGGGTCGCCCTTCCACGACCCCCTTCACCTGAATCACGTACTCGGACCGCAAGGAACGAGCCGTTTCCATCAGCGCGCCGCCTTGATCGGGCGCATCGGGATTCGGCGAAAACACAATCTGCGTCTCTCCATAACGGTCGCGAAGATCGACGAAAAGGACCCCCTTGTGGTCGCGATAGGTATCGACCCAGCCACAAACGATCACTTCTTGACCGGCATGTTCCAGCCGCAATTCACCACAATTGTGCGTGCGTAACAAGGGCGGCGCTCCTTTCCCGCAATTTAGAACCGTAGTCCAAAACCCAAAATGAGTAACTGGACTTTTGCAAACTACTCCCCTCTCCCTCTGGGAGAGGGGCAGTGGGTGAGGGCTTGGTGAAGTTAGGCAATCACGGCAAGCCGTTTTCGCGCCTAATTGCCCTGACCATAACCCTCTTCCAAGGCGGCCGAGAACTTGTCACGACAATTTGCAAAAGTCCAGTGAGTAAGCTATTTGCACTCCCGGGAATACGCCGGTTGCACTCCCGGGAATATGCCGGTATTTCGACGGTACGGAAGTCCGCTCACGTCCGGTTCCGCCGCCGCCCGTCCCCGCCATGCCGCACCCTCCCCACGCCGCATCCTCCATGGGAGGGGCAAGCGATGCGTCCCGGTGACGTGGGAATCCTTGATTCTAGGCAGGCCGCCCACGCCGTGCCTAGCGGAAGCGCCTGATACAGTCCGTCCCTGCCGTCCGGAGCGTGGGCCATTGCCGCGGCCCGACGGAAGAATGCCGGGCGATTCCTGAACCGCAGGCTCGCCGAGGGAAGGCGCCAAGCCGAATCACCCCTCGGGTTTCATTCACCCATGACGGTCACGATTACGGTGCGTTGACGAGGGCGGACGTCGCACTCCAGGTGAAATACTTGTTGCCATTGGCCCAGGAGCAGTTCTCGCCGTTCAAAAGGGATCGCGATCGACGGCCCCAAGAGCGTGGCTTGCAGGTGCGAGTGCCCATTGCCGTCGTGCCACATTTGCTCGTGCCCGTAGTGCCTGCCGGGCGGGATGAGGCGATCCAAGTTTTCCGGCAAGTCCTTGGCCAATCCGGGCTCCCATTCGATGGTTCCCACGGCCGCCGTACTACCCACCGCGAAGACGTGCACAACGCCCGCCTCGATGCCGGATGCCCGCACGGCCTCACGAATCTCGGGTGTCAAGTCGCGCATGGCACCGTGCCCCGAGGTGGAAAACGTAATCCGCGTCCGCTGCATCATTGCGTGCACCTTGGCTCGCCGGCCGCACCATTTGCCGGGAGGACCGTCGCGGGTCCCCCCGAGGTCGTCGCGATTGTCACTTGCGCCCCAGCGACCACGTCACGGCGTACAGCGAAACCACGGCTCCGCTGGACATCAAGCTCCAGGGTACCCAAGGCTTGGGTTCCAGAACCCGCCTGGGTGCCGGCGCGGCTTCGCCGGCCGCCGTTACCGCCGGTGTACTTTCACGGGCTTTGAGGGTAAAACGCTGAACGCCCAGCGTCTGCACTCCCAAGAACACGACAAACAGACCGACGGCAAGGAAAAAGGCTCGCATCATGTCCGACTCCTCCCGAGACAGGTCCTCAATCGCTCCGGTAGTTCGACTTCACGGGCGGGAGAACGCCAGGCTCGCCGCGCCTTTTCTCTCGAGCGTATTGCCTGCCGGCTTGGTTTGGCGCGTTCCCCGGCTCATTGCACGCATGGCAGGACAAGGGACGCTGCAGCCCGTCAACGCAAACACGACCGGGGGCCGGCAACGGCACGATTGCCTTGTCTTGTCATCGGCGTTGCCTGCCGCACGGGTCGCGGAATCCGCCCGTTTTGAGGTTCGAAACGATCGTAACGTCTTGGAGGAAGGGGCCGGGACCGTCACCGCCGCCGGCCGATCGCAATGGAGTACGGAAAACAGCCTACGCTGCTACCACCCTTGTCACCGAGTTCATTCCCCCGAATTGCCGATGCCGCCTTCGACTTCGTTGGCAAGTTCGACCGCCGCCGCTAAAATAAGAGTTCGGGCAAGAGAGCCGTCCCTCGCCGAACGGAGGTACGTTATTTCCCCTCATTCCGTCGGAATCGATCATAGCGATTACGTCGCCTTTTTGGGCCGGTTCGGCTGATCCCCAGCGCAAGGTCCCGTCTTATGTTCCCTTCTCCCGAGTCCCCGTCGGCTTTGCCGAATCGATGCTGCGAACATGCCGGTTGCCCCTCCAGCGTCTTGAAGGGGCAAAATGGTTCGCTGGAAACGACCGGGGATACGGCGTACCGGCCCTGCCCGGTGCTGGAGGACGTGCCGGAAGGTCTCGTGATCGTCGATCGTAGTCGCCGCGTGCTTTGGGCGAATCGGCGGGCGGAGGTGCTGGCGGGAGCCGAAGCGCCCGTGGCGGGCAAGCACTTTTACAAAGATATGTTCCCCAACGTCCGCCTGCTGCACGCGGATTTCGCTCCGCTGAGCTTCGCTTTTCGCCAGCGCCGTACGGCCTCGACCAGCTTTGCCACGCCGGATGGCAGGATTCTACTGTTGGAGGTCGTGCCGCGAATCGTCTCCGAAGCCCCGCCCACCTGCGCGCTCGTCCTGTTGCGAGACGTCACGGAAGAACGCGAGCCGTGGCAAAGGCTGAACGTCATCTACGAGGCCGGTCTGCAATTGGCCGAGATCGCCCCTCAGGATTTGATCCATCGGACGTCGGCGCAGCGGATCGAACTTTTGCGGGAGCGGTGCTTGCGTTTCCTGCGCGACGTCTTGCGTTTCAAGGTATTCGAGATTCGGCTCGTCACGCCGGAACCCGCGACCGGCCGAATGAAGCTGGTGCCGTTGATCGCGGACGGCATGAGCGAGGAGGCCGCCAAGCGCGTATTGTACGTCGCGTACTCCGGCAGCGGGATCACCGGCTACGTGGCCGCGTCGGGACTCTCGTACATCTGCGACGATACCTTGACCGATAACTTGTACCTGCAGGGGACCGGCACGTCTCGCAGCTCGCTGACGGTCCCGCTTATCAAGTACGAAGCCGGTTTCCAGAAGAAGACCGTCATTGGGACCGTCAACGTCGAGAGCGACAAGCCTCGCGACTTCAACGAGAAGGATCGCCTGTTCCTGGAGCTGTTCTCTCGCGATCTGGTGGTGGCGCTGAATGCCCTGGACTTGATCGCGGTCGAGGAACAGCAGGCCCGCAGCAGCATGTTGGAGGCGGTCCACGGCAAGATCGCCCAGCCGGTCGAAACGATCACCAACACCGCGGCGCGGTTGTGGGAGCAATTGGACTCGCCGGAGATGCCGGCGGAAGAGCTGCGCGAGAGGCTCCGCGGCGAAGTGCGCGAGATCATTCGAGCGGCTCGCAGCATCAAAGAGGTCGTATGGAAAGTCGGCGAAACGCTGCCGCCCACCGAAGCCACCCCCACGCCGCCGGAAACTCAAGAGGAGCGGCGGCTGGCGGGAAAACGCTTCTTGATCGTCCACGAGAATCCCTCCGTGCGAACCGACGTGGATCGCATTCTGTCGGCGGCGGGCGGTCTGGTGGAAACGGCGGCCCGCGGCGCGGACGGCCTACGGATGGTTCGGGCCACCGGCCCGGAAGGCGATTACGCGGCCATTCTGGTGGCCAACATCTTGCCCGACATGGGCGGCGCCGACTTCATTCAGAAGGTCAAGGAGATTCTCCGCCGAGAGCCTTCGCATTGCGTCATGATCATCACTTTCGGCGTGTACGACCCCGATCACAATCAAGTCAAGGCACGGCGGCTGGGGGTAACGCATTTCGTGGGCGACCATGTGGACGCCCAACGCTTGATCATGGTGATCGACCAACTCTTGTCCGAAGAGGCGAAGTCCCCGACGCCCGATGGCGGCCCGGCCGCCGCGAGAACCTCGGACGTGAAAACTACGGAGTGAGGATTTCGCAGCGTGCATTGACCGGTCTCTAGTTTTACTGCGCAGGATCGCCCAAACCGGCTTACCGATTTTAGGCAGACTCACAAAGCTGCGTACCCCAGTTTACCCAGCTTCTTATCCTGCGTAGTAAAACTAGGATTCGACATGTTTTCGCGATCTGGGAAAGGTACTCGGCGTGGAGTTGTTGGCACCGGCGGGAGATCGAGCGTGCCTGGAGGCGGCGGTAAGAGCGGGTGCCGATTCCGTCTACCTCGGGCTTCGGGACTTCAATGCGCGGAGACGGGCCCACAATTTCTCCCCGGAAGAACTGGGGCAAGCCGTGTCCTTCGCGCATCGGCACGGCACCAAGGTCTATCTGACCCTCAACACCGTGTTCGCGGAGCGCGAGCTGCCCCAAGTTCTCGAGGCCTTTCGCCGTGCCGCGGAAACCGGGGTGGACGGCGTGCTGGTTCGCGATCCGGCCGTTCTCGCGATCCGAAAGCTTATTCCCGATTTGCGCCTGCATCTCAGCACGCAGGCCGCAACGGTCAATTCGGCGGATGTAGCGGCCGCCGCCGAGCTGGGCTTCCGGCGGGTGGTTCTCGGCCGGGAAATGTCCCTGTCGGAGATACAAGCGGCCGCGGCGACGCCGGGAATCGAAACCGAAGTCTTCGCCCAAGGCGCGCTCTGCTTTTCCGTTTCCGGCCGTTGCCTGATGTCCAGTTGGGTCGGCGGACGAAGCGGCAATCGCGGCACCTGCGCCAGCCCCTGCCGCGTGCCGTGGACGGTCTCCGGCAATCCGGCAGGCAATCCCCTCTCCATGCACGACCTCTGCACTCTCCAACACTGGACGGCAATCCGCCAAGCCGGGGTCACCGCGCTCAAGATCGAAGGGCGACTAAAAAATGCCCGCTGGGTCGAGACCGCCGTATCGCTCTATCGCCGGGCACTCGACGGCGAGGACGCCGAGCGTCTGTCTCAACAGGCGGCGGGCCTGGCCGATTATACGGGTCGCCGGCTGACGGCCGGATTCCTGGAGGGTATTTGCACTGATTTGACGGGCACGGACTCGGGTCGCTCGAGTTCGCGAGACGGCTGCGAGCCGACCCCGACCCTCGAGGCGACAGCCCTCGAGGCGACGGCAGTCGATACGATGGCAGTCGATACGACGACCCTTGATACGAGGACATGCAATGCGAGGGCTCTCGAGGCCGAAACATCGGCCGGTGAAGCGGCGACCGAACAGGCCCACGCCGGCGGCGGGCGAGGCTTCCTCTTTCAAGTCCTGTGCGAGGGTTCGGAAGTCCGATGCCGATTGCAGTGGGGCAAATGGGAAGCGGAGTGGCAGTATCCCAAGAGCCGCGTCGTTCGGTCTCACAAGGCGATTCCGGTTTCGCAACTCCTGGAAGCCGTCGCCTCCCGCGCCTTCCACGGAGTGCCGGCGGACGAACTGCTGACCGACCTTCCGGACTATCTTTTGGTGCCGCGGACGGCCAACGCGGCCCTTGAGCGACTGGCCGCGGAAATCTTCCGAGCCAAACGTAGCGAAAAGCGGCAAACGGCATGGCAGCCGCCGACGGAAATCACGGAATGGCTGGGAAAACCCGGCGAAAACAACCCCAATCTGCGTACCCTCGGTTCACCGCCGAACCGCGTTCGATTGGCGGCCGATCAGGTCGCCGCTTTCGTCTCCGAAATTGAGGGCGTGGACGTGATCGTGGAAAACGCCGCGCCGGATCAGGTTCCCGAGCTTGCGGCGGCCTGCCGCAAGCGTCGCCTGATCCTTGCCACTCCGCCCGTCTGCTTCGAGCCGCAACTCGCCGCAATGATTCGGCTGATCGAACGGTGCCGCAAGGCCCGATGCGGCCTGGAGGTGAATAGCTGGGGAGCCTGGCATGCGGCTCGCAAACTAGGAATGGCCTTTGAAGCCGGCCCCGGCCTGGCCGTCCTCAACAGCCTCGCCGCCGGCGTCCTCCGTCGCCTCGGGGCAAGTTGCGTCACCGTCTCGTGCGAAGCCGACCGCCGGCAACTGGAATCCTTATCCGCGGCCTGCCGGGTCCCCACCTCGCTGCACGTCTTCGGAAGACCTCCCTTGGCGTTCAGCCGCGTGGAACTTCCGGCCGAGTATTTGGAACGGGAATTCGCCGACCGTCGAGGCTTGCGAATGATTCCCCGCCGGGAAGCGGGGGTTTGGACGTTTCGCCCCGTCGACCCTTTCGATTGGCGCGACCTCTCTAACGACAAAATCCGTGCCCGGCACCTGGTCGTGGATTTGACGACCTCGCCCGATCCCATCTCGGAATGGCTGGATCGGCGGCGGCGATTTCACCGTTTCCGATTCAATTATGACCGAACTCTCCACTAAGAGCATGTCTTCAAATTAGTTTCACTGCGCAGAGTCGCCGAAAGCGGGTTAACGATCTTACGCAGACTCACAAAGCTGCGCACCCCAGTTTGCCCAGCTTCTTATCCTGCGCTGTAAAATTACGTCTTGCCAGCCGCAAG
>JAAZNR010000662.1 GCA_012798155.1 Thermogutta sp.
GCGCGCACCAGATATAGCATGTTCTTCATTTCCGCTGGCAAACGGACCGACGAAAGGGGACGAGAAACCACCTTTTAGGCTACTCTCGATGCAATCGGCGTGTCAAGCTGAACGCTGAACGTGTACACGGCGAGGCGTTTGCGCCGGCCGGCGGTGTCATGGGACAAAGCAACCAACGCGAGCCGCCAGGGTAAGCCGGCGGTGGAGGCGCTGCGAAGAGACGCGTCTGGGGGCGTCGCTCCGCTCCGACCCCGGCCACCCTACCCAAGCGCCATTGCCGTCTGGGCACTGCGCTCCGGCCCCAGCCACGCGGCCGCAGAATCACGCGGCGCAATTTTGAGCCGCCAGCGTAAGCCGGCGGTGGAGGCGGCGCGAAGACGCGCCTCTGGGGGCTGCGCTCCGCTCCGACCCCAGCCACCCTACCCAAGCGCCATTGCCGTCTGGGCGCTCCGCCACGACCCCGGCCACGCGGCCGCAGAATCACGCGGCGCAATTTTGAGCCGCCAGGGTAAGCCGGCGGTGGATGCGGCGCGAAGACGCGCTTCTGGGGGCTGCGCTCCGCCACGACCCCGGCCGGCCGGATGAGGCGTGGACTGGAGGGCCACGCTCCGTCGCGGCCGCGATCAACGCCAACCTTCGAACACGACCCCTGTTTTGATTGATCGAGCCGGCCCGAGCGGATAAACTTCCCTGCAACGGCGTGCGCCCGCGGCGGATCGCGCCGTTCCCCGGTCGTCGCGGGAGGATCGCAGCGCCGCTCCTTGGTCCGATTGTTTGGGAGGGTCAGCCATGACGCATCGTTACGCGGGTTTCCTCGCCCTTGGTTTGGCCGCAATCTGCGCCGCCGCCGTGCCGTCGCTCCCCGTCGCCGCGGAGGAGGATCCCTATCGCGTGTTAGGCGAAAAAGAGGCCTTCGGCGTGCCGGGCGAAATGATGACGCAATACCTTCTCGCTCAGGTCGCGCAAGCCGAGAAGGCGTGGAAAGAGGCCTACGAGGCCCGCAAGACGCCCGAAGCCGTCCAGGAGTACCAGCGACGCTTGAAGGCGGAATTCGTGAACCGCATCGGGGGGTTTCCGGAGCCGACGCCGCTGAATCCTCAAGTCGCGGGCACGCTCCAGCGGCGGGGCTACCGCGTCGAAAAGATCATCTTCGAAAGCCAACCCAAGCACTTCGTGACCGCCGCCCTTTTCTTGCCGGATGCGGACCGCTATCCGCCGCCGTATCCCGGCGTGCTGGTTCCGTGCGGGCACTCCAACGAAGCCAAGGCCTACCCCAGCTACGCCGGCTACGCCGCGCTGTTGGCGACGAACGGCTTGGCGGCCCTGGTCTTCGACCCCATCGACCAGGGCGAGCGGCATCAATGGCAGGACCCCGACGGCAAGTTCACCCTCTGGGGCGTCGCGGCCCACAACATGGTCGGCAAGGGCTGCATCCTTTTGGGGTGGAACACCGCGCGATACGAAATCTGGGACGCCATGCGGGCCGTCGATTATCTCCAAGCCCGCCCCGAGATCATCCCGGACAAGATCGGCTGCTCCGGCATCAGCGGCGGCGGCACGCAAACCGCCTATCTGATGGCCTTGGATTCCCGCATCCACACGGCAGCGCCCGGATGCTACATCTGCGGCCTGTTCGGGCGACTGCTGAAAACGATCGGGCCGCAGGACGCCGAGCAGAACATCTTCGGGCAGCTCGCCTGGGGCATGGATCACGCCGATTACTGCATGATGCGGGCCCCGCAACCGACGCTGCTGCTCACGGCCACCCGCGATTTCTTCGATATCGAAGACGCCTGGGCGTCCTTCCGCATGGCCAAGCGGTTGTACGGCCGCCTTGGCTACCCGGAACGCATGGAGCTGGCCGAGACGGACGAGCAGCACGGCTTCACCAAGCAGCTTCGCGAGGCCTCCGTACGGTGGATGCTCCGCTGGCTGGCGGGCCGCGACGAGGCGATCTTTGAACCCGAGGACCTCGACGTGCCCAATGTGGCGGACCTGCAATGCACGCCGCAGGGCGAGGTCATGCTGCTGCCGGGCGCCCGATCCGCCTACGATTTGAACCGTGATCAGGCCGCCAAGCTGGCCGAGCAACGCGCGAAAATGTGGCGCGAAACGCCGCGCGAGGCGCTGCTCAAGCAAATCGCGGAGCTCGCCGGCATGCGCCCCCTCCAAGATTTGCCGGAACCCAAGGTGGAGCCTCGCGGCGAACTGGAACGGCCGGGCTACCGCGTGCAAAAGCTCGTCTTCCACGTTGAGGAAGGCGTCGTCTTGCCGGCCCTGCTATTCGTTCCCCAGGGGACGCCCTCGGGCAAGGTCCTGTACGTGCACGAGCAGGGCAAGGCCGCCGAAGCGGCCCCCGGCGGGGCCGTCGAGTCGCTGGTCCGGGAAGGCAAGATCGTGCTGGCCGTGGACCTCCGCGGGACGGGAGAGACCCAGCGGTCCGGACAGCGCTATTTCGTTCCCGAATATCACGGCCCGGAAGGAGAGGATTTCTACGTCGCGTACCTGCTGGGGCGCTCGTACGTGGGCATGCGGGCCGAGGACTTGATGATCTGTGCCCGCCGGCTCCGGGACAGTCAACCGCCGCAAGGGGCCGCTCCGGATTTGATCGCGGTGGGGCAGTTGGGTATCCCGGCACTCCACGCCGCGACGGTCAACCCCGACCTCTTTGGTCGCGTGACGCTGATCCGCCCCTTCGTCTCGTGGACGAACGCCGTGGAATTGGGCGTCAATAAGCTGCCGCTGGTGGGGACGGTGCATGGGGCACTGGCGGTTTACGACCTGCCCGACCTGGCCGCCTTGCTGGGCGATCGCTTGCAAACGGTCGATCCCCGCGACGCGATGGGCCGCCCCGTGCAGGAGTAATCCAACGCTGCGGCAAGGCAGTGATGTTTCCGCGCGCCGGACTAATACCACAGCGCTGGGTCGCTGATTCGGATTCTCCGGGTTGCTCGGATTCCGGGAGAGTGCTTCCCCGAAATACCCCGGTTGAGCATTGCCGGCCGAGCTGGTGCCGTAGTACTAACTGGACTTTTGCAAACTGCTCCCCTCTCCCTCTGGGAGAGGGGCAAGGGGTGAGGGCTTGGTGAAGTTAGGCAGTCACGGCAAGCCGTTTTCGCGCCTAATTGTCCTCACCATAACCCTCTTCCAAGGCGGACGAGAA
>JAAZNR010000075.1 GCA_012798155.1 Thermogutta sp.
GGCCTGATCATGCTGGGCGGATATCGCGCCCTGGGGCCGGGCGGATACGCCGCGACGCCCTTGGCCGCCGTCCTGCCCGTCGAATTGGGCGATCGCGACATCGGCCAGATCACCGATCCGTTTCTGCCGGAACTGACCGCGGAAGGGCGGCAGCACCCGATCTTCGCCAACATCGCGGAGTTCTTTCCGTCGGCGACGGGCGGTCCGAAGATCGCCGGCCTGCCGGAGCTGGACGGCTGCACGAAGGTTCTCGGCGCCCGGCCGGGGGCCTCCGTGCTGGCGGTCTGCCCCGTCACCGCCGACCGCATGCCCGTCCTGGCCGTGATGCCCGTCGATCGCGGCCGCAGCGTCGTCTTTCCCGTGGATACCACCCGGAAATGGCAACAGGGGCCGCGGGTCCTGGACCAGCAGTCGCCCTTCTTGCAACTTTGGGGACAACTGGTGCGCTGGGCGGCGGGACGCGAGCAGGATGTCGAGGCCAAGGCGGGCGTCACGGCCAACACCGACAAGGCCTATTACGAACCGGACGAAGTCGTGCAATTGGCCGCCGTGGTGCGAGATCAACGCGGAGAAGGCACGGACAAGGCCAAGGTGGAGGCCGTGATTCGGGCGAAGTCGGGGGCCCTGGAGCGGGTGACGCTGACCAGCCTTCCCGGCGCGGGCGGCCACTACGGCGCGGCCTATGAACCCAACCTCAACGGGACGCTGGAGATCGAGGTGCTGGCCGACCTCGATGGGCAAAAATTGACCGCCGAAAAGCTCGTGATCGAAGTCGGCCGGCCCTATCTGGAGTTCGAAAAGCTCGACCTCGACGAGCAAACCCTGAGCGGGATCGCGGCGGATACGGGCGGTCGATACCTGCACATCAGCGCCGCCGACAGCCTCATGGAACAACTGAATCGCGCGGCGCGAAAAAAGCGAATCTATTTGGAGCAACCGCTTTTCTCGCCCCTATTGTTTTGGCTCTTGTTCGCGGTCGCCCTGACCGCCGAATGGTTCCTCCGCCGAAGGTTTCAGATGCGATGACCGGAAAGAGCAGCTATCGCTACGTCGAGCCGTCGGCCCTCGCGCGGGTCAAGAACCTCCAGGTTGTCGCCCGGGGCGTGGTGGAGGGCTTCATCAGCGGACTGCACGCCAGCCCCTACAAGGGGTTCAGCGTGGAATTCGCGGAGCATCGCGAATACACGGCGGGCGACGATCCTCGCCACTTGGACTATAAGATGCTCGCCCGGACCGAGCGGCTGTATGTCAAGCAATACGAAGAAGAGACGAATATGCGGGTTCAGGTCCTGCTGGACGCCAGCGGGTCCATGAGCTACCGGCAGGAGGCGAAGATCAGCAAGCTGGAGTACGGCTGCTACTTGACGGCCATCCTGGCCTATCTCATGACGCGGCAACAGGACTCGGTGGGGCTGACGGTCTTCGACGAGGCGGTCCGCTTGGATATGCCGCCGCGCAGCTCCCCCCGGCACTTCAACGAGATGATGCGGCAATTGGAGGCCCTGCGGCCCGGCAAGGTCACGCGGCTTTCGGACGTCCTGCACAAGCTGGCCAACCGCTTCAAGAAACGCTGCCTGATCGTGCTCATCAGCGACCTTTACGAGGAAGTCGATCCGATCATTCGGGCGCTGCACCACTTTCGTCACCGCAAGCACGAGGTCATCGTGTTCCAAGTGCTGGATCGGGCGGAGGTCGAGTTCCCCTTCGACGATCTGACCGTCTTCGAGGACCTCGAGACCGGCGAGCGGCTGGAGGTGGACCCGCACTACGTCCGCGACGAATACAAGCGGTTGCTGGCGGAGTTTCTCTCGCAATTCCGCGTGGCCTGCACCGAGAGCGGGATCGACTACGTGATGACGGATACCTCGGTACCTTACGACTTCATGCTCTCCCGATACTTGGCGAAGCGTAATCAGTTATGACGTTCGGCGCAGCGACATTCCTCCTGGCGGCGTTGGCGGCGGTGATCCCGCCGATCCTGCACATGATCAACCGCCGCCGGGCCAAGCAATTACCGTTCAGCACCCTGCGGTTCCTCCGCATCAGCGTGCAGAAGACGCGGCGCCGCCGACAGCTCCACGACATCCTGTTGATGCTGCTGCGGATGGCGGTACTGATTCTGATCGCCGTGGGGCTGGCACGACCGACGGTGAGCAAGCTGCGGAACTTCTTCGGCGGGGCGGAGGCGGCCGTGGCCGTCATCCTCGATAACTCGGCGAGCATGGCGACCATCGACGAGGGCCGCCCCCGCTTCGAGTGGGCGGTCCGCGCCGCCGAGCAGATTCTGGATGAATTGGGCGACGGCGATCAGGTCGCCTTGTGGACCACCTCGGGAATCCGCTATCCCGAGCTGGGAACCTTCGACCGCGGCCACGATAAAGTCCGGCAACTTCTGGCGCAGGTCGGGCAGGCGGGCGCCGCCTACGAGCGGGGCGACGTGGGGATGCTGGTGCAAGAGGCCCGGCGGCAACTCGCCGCGTCCACCGCCCCCAACCGCCAGATTTTCGTCATCACCGACAATCAGGCCGCCGCCTGGCAGGGTTTGAGGCAAGCCGAGGAGAAGGCGAATCCGGCCCAGGCCTCCGCCGCGGATTCCGAAACCGCCCGCAAGGAACGCGAGATCCCGATCATCATCGTCGATTGCTCCCGCACGCCCAAGCCCAACGTGGCGGTCCGCCGCGTGGAAATCCAAACCGTGATCCCCGTGGCGGGGATTCCCATGAAGGCGACGGCCGAGGTCTTCAACGCTTCTTCCGTGGCCCAGCAACGCTTGTTGGAGCTTTACTTGGACGGGACCAAGATCGGTTCCAGTCCCGAGCTGAATATCGCTCCCGAGACGGCCGCCGCCGCGGAGATCGTTTTTACGGTCCCCCGCAGCGGACTACATCAAGGAGAAGTGCGGCTCGCCGGCGAGGACGGCAATCCGCGAGATGATCGCCGCTACTTCACGATCGAGGTGGGCGCCGGCGTCCCCGTGGCGCTCGTATGCGGAGAAAGGCACGAGATCGCGTACCTGAACGATTCATTCTACTTGGAGCGGGCCCTCCAACCCTTGGACCAAGAGGATTGGGCGATCAAGACGACGGTCCTATCGGCAGCCGATTTGGCGACGGAACCGGCCTCGAACTACCGCGTCATCTACATGGTCAATGTGCCGGCCCTGGACGCCGCGGTTGCGGAAAAGCTGGCGGATTACGTGGAGCACGGCGGCCATCTGGTCTGGATCGCCGGCCCCGCGGTCGACGTGGAGGCCTACAACGCCATGAACGCGGCGGCGGGCGGGCGCCTCCTGCCCGCGCCCTTGTCGGGCATCGTCTCTCCCGATCCTTCCCAGGAGCGGGACAGTTGGTATGTGGCGTCCCTGGACAAGCAGCACCCCGCCGTGACGCATCTGGTGGAGCCGCCGTCGCTGTATCGCTCCGTGCTGGCCTACAAGTACGTCCGAGCGGACGCGGCCGGCGCGCCCGACGCCATGGTCATCGGCCGCCTCGACGGCGACGGCGATCCCTGGCTGATGGAACGCCGCGTGGGCGAAGGGAGCACGCTCTTTCTGGCCACTAACGTGCATGTGGATTGGACCAACCTCCCCTTGCGCCCGATTTTCGTGCCGCTTGTGGCCCGGCTGACGTTCCACCTGGCGGGCGGCGAACCGGCGCGCTATGCCGCGGACGCCGGCGGCACCATCGTCCTCCCCTTCGAGGGGCGAATTCCGCCCACCGCCGTCGAGGTCTTGCCGCCGAGCGGCGCGCTCAGCCGGATTCAGGTCAGCGAGAAGACGGGCGGCGCCACGGAGTTCCGGTATGACGACACGCATCAGGTCGGCGTGTATCTGTTCCGCCTCTTGGAGTCCGTGCGGCCCAGCCAAACGGCCTTCGCCGTCAACTGCGCCGCCGAGGAGGCCGATCCCGCCGTGATCTCGCGCGAGGATTTGGAGAAACTCCTGGAGGGAACGCCGGTGATCTTCGCGGAAAATCCCGAGGACCTCAGCGGCACGTTCGCCTTGCTTCGCCAAGGACGCAGCCTCTCGGAGTGGTTTCTGACCGCCGTACTGATCGGGCTGATCTTCGAGACGTTCGTCTCCAATTGGTTCAGCCCCAAAGAGGAAAC
>JAAZNR010000076.1 GCA_012798155.1 Thermogutta sp.
AGAGAGGGGTTGCCTGAAGGAATGTGGCAGAAACGGGAGAATCGCCGGCGTTCGGGGGAGACCGATCGGGGGGCCGGCCGTTCGCGGACGCTCCGCCGCCGCACAGTTGCCGACGCAACAGGGTCTCGATTTCGCGATGCGTGCAGGGAGGGCACTTGATTTGTAGACCTTCCGGCACCGCCACGACTTCGAAGTCGCTTGCGGCGTCGTTCTCCGTGCTTGGCCCGAACAGTCCGCGGATAAGCTGGGCGAGGTTTTCGTCGAAGGGGAAGCATCCCCCGTAGTCACCAGCGCGATACACCCGCGTCTCGGGCAAATCCGCGTGGGCTGAGAATAGCGTTACCACGCCCGACGGCTCGATTCGCACCGCCAGCCCGGTCTGTTCGGCGATCTGTTGCACGATTTCTCGCAGCGCGGCGTTTTCCGCGGACAAGGAGACGGGCGAACGCAGGGATACGTCCTCGGCGCACAGCGATTCCGGCTGCACGGACACCGGGATCGACGACCATTGCGTGAGCAAGTGCAACACCAGCCCCAATGGTACCTCCTGCATGGTGACGCGGGCCAGACGGGTCGCGAGGGCTTGTTCGGCGGGAAACGAAGGCGTCTCCGCCGGGGCGGTGCCTTCCGCTTGGCCGCCCGCCGTTGGAGGAGGTGGAGCGGAATCTGTGCCGGAAGGCGCGGTCGGCGATCCGCCCAATTCCGCCCCCGGGGTCGTCCCCGCCGGGAAAAGGTCGGCCACGGTGGCCGAACCGTTCCCGCGGACCACGGCCAGTCGTTCCAGCACCTCGGGCGCAATGTCGCGGTGGATGAAGCGGACGGAACCGTCGGCCATCATCCCTAACATTCCGTCCGGCAGACCGCTGCCGAAGCCGTCCGGGCCATTCACGTAAGGCTGCCGGGTCAGAGGGCGGGCGGTGGCGAATCCGCCTTCGGCCCAGGCTCCCAGCCGCGCGGAGGCCCCCAATACCGCCAACGTGTTCGCCGCCCCCCGCTCCAGGTCCTGCAAACCTCGGCGGCGATTGTAGTTGAACAATCCGGCCCGGGGATCGTTCGGGTCCAGCTCGGCGGCATCCTCCCCGATCCCCGTTACCCCCACCCAGTGCGAGTCGAAGAAGCCCTCGCGAGTCTGAGTAGGACCGAGCAGGGGATTGATGACCTCGCGGAGCTCACGCGCGGTAACGGCCTGGTTTTGCGGCGCCCGCCAGCCGTAGCCCGGATTGAGCCGCGCGTACCAATCGTCGTAACCGAAGTAGGGCAACGTGGAGGCCAGCCAGCTCAACCGGGTCTCGGGCGGGAGCAGACTTCCCCCTGCCGCCGGCGACGGAAATAGGCCCTCTGCTTTCACAACCCCTTGCAATCCGGTGCCAAGCGTCTCGCCGCGCAGCCGCCACAAGGCTACGCCGAGTTGCAGCCACTCCGACTCCAGCAGCGAGCGGACTTCGGTTGCTGCGGCGGTCCAGTCGTGCGATTCTTTGTCCAGCAGGATCGTGAGCACGCCCCCCTCGTTCGATTTTTCCGAGGCGGCACGATCCAGGAGCGATTGCAACGACGAAAGAAAGGCCTCGGCCCGCCGGGCTTGCTCCCCCGCGAGGGTCCCCGATTGGGCTGCCGTGCGAACGGCTTCGATTCTTTGGGCAACCCATTGCCGAGCGGCGGCCGTCAAAGCGTTCAGCGATTCCAGACCGCCGTCCGTGTCGTCGTCGTTTCGGAAACGCCATCGGCACGCCAACCGAGGCCCTTGTTCGGTGATCTGCATCTCAATAGAGCAGGCGGAGGCCGCATCCAATAGCCGCCGCCAATGCGGCGCCGCCTCCGGCAGCCGATCGAAGACCCAATTCGGAAACCGCGGGTCTTTGGATCGCCAGTGCTCCAAATCGATCCCCGCAAACCACCGCCGGGGTTCCTTCCCCAACTCGCCGATCAGGCCGCGATTTGCGCCTGCCGGGCCGTCCAAAGCGGCGATCCCGGATCGTAAGTAGTCCCCGTCTCCCACCGCCACCGTCTTGTCGTCGACCACGATCATGAGCTGATTCTTGCCGTTTCCCTGCAAAACGATGGTTTTGCGACCGCGAATCGCCATGTCCGCGGCGGGACCCAGCGATTCCAAGGGCGCCGTCGACTGGTCTTCGCGCAACTCGAATAAGACAACAGCCTGGGGCGGTCCGGCCGGTCCCACGCCCAGGGCGAACCGGGCGACCGCTTCGGGTAGGATGCCCAGGGACTTCATGGCGTCGCCGACGATGGCGTCCGCGCTGTAAGGCAAAAGGGGAGCGAATAACCAGGCGGTCTGGGCCAACGACCGTCGGAATTCGTCTCCGCCGCCGATCACGAAGACGGCGTCGCGCGGCAACCACGCGGCAAGGACGTCGCCCGGCACAGCGGGCGTCGGCGGTCCGCCAGACGACGATGCCTCGGCAAGGTGTGGGTCAACGGCACCGGGCGGCGGCGACGGCGATGGGGCGACGGTCTCTTCGGCGACCGATCCGGGGGGCTCCGGCTTCGTGGTCGTACCCCGGAATATCCACAGACCTGCCACGATTCCGGCCGCCACAACGCCGCACGAGACAATCAGCAGAATCCTGCGGACCTTCGACTCGGCCGGGGAGAGCCAGGTTGCGCCGGCGTTGCCAAGCTCGCTTCCCCGATCCTCGTCATCCTCTTCCGAAGCGGCCGCGGCAGGCGTGCTTCTCGCGATCGGCGGGGCTTCTAGCGAGCTTGGCGGCGCGGCTCCGCCCGGCGAGGGAGGCAAAACGTGACCGGACCGCGGCGGAGCGGCGTGGACGTCCTCCGCCGCAGTCGGAGCCTTGGGGGCGGGTTTTTCCGCAAGCGGGACCCCATGAGCGGAGTCAGGCGAGACGGCAGCGCCCTCTCGCCCCTGATTGCCCTCCGTAAGAGGA
>JAAZNR010000077.1 GCA_012798155.1 Thermogutta sp.
AAGATGAGCCGCTTCTCGAGTCTTTGGCGGAGCTTCACCTGCGGGCAATTGGAGCAACTGTTGCAGGAAAACGAAACACGGAACCTTCCCTTCCTGATTCGAGAAACACGCGACGAAATCGTCAACGCCAACGATCATCTCGATCGCTATTTCACGTTTGTCGGGGCGGCGTATTGGCGTCCCATGCGGGCGATGCTGCCGGGAGTCTTTCGGCATCCGTTCACGGCGGATACGGTCACCTTTGCCCAGGTCCGCGTCTTCGTTCCGCGAAGAAGATTGGTGTGGATGTATATCGTGCCGGGTTCGGACAATGCGCTTGGTGGGATACCGGGCGACTTTCCGGAATTGCCGTCCGAAGAGGAGGACACCGCTCCGCCGCCGGGCGGCGGTCATTGGGAAGTCGTTCGGCAGCCCGTCCCCGAACATTGGGACCTGTGGAACCAACATTGGACCTGCCAATTGACGCCTGCCACGGTGGACACGCTTCCCGCGATCTTGCAGACCAGGCCGCCCTTGCCGGAGTTTGCCGGATGGGATGTGCAACTCCCCAATTTGGCGGGACTTTCCACGGCGGATATTCAGCAAATCAGCCCCCATTGATCGGCGACCTTGCCATGAACGGAACGGCAGAGCTATATCTTTCCCGCCCCGTGGGGCGGAGCCGAGGTCGGCCGGCTTTTTCGGCCAAGCACCGCCGGCGACGTCGGACGGCGCGTCGGGCGACGGTTCCTCGCCGAGACCGCAGGGGATTGGCGCCGCTCGAGCTGGTCATCGCCTTGCCGCTACTCCTATTTCTGATGGCTTTGATGATCAATTTTGGGACGGCTTCTGCGTGGCGCATTCGCGAGCTGGCGACGGCCCGTCAGACTGTTTGGGCGAGCCGCTATCCGCGGAGCCTCCAAGCCGTCCCGCGACCCGCATATTGGCCTGCCAACGCACAATTGGGGGTCGGCGGCGACCCCGACGCGACCACGTTGCAGGACCCTCGGGTAGACCTGCCCGTGATGCGCGGCCCCTTTGTCGGTGACTTCGCCGTAAACCGAGACCTCTTTGATCCGGGGCGACACCTCCGCAACGGCCATGCGGCGCTGACGCGGGATTTTCCGCTCTTGGCGTCTCTCGGGCCGTATCGCATGGATACCGAGACGGAATTGCTGGATAATCGCTGGGAGTTTTCGCGGACGGGCATGAGCGGCAACGGCGATCACCGCATACCGGCTATCTACTCGCTGCCCACCGCGCCGCCCGGCTATTCGCTGGCATACGTCCAAGCCGCGCGGGCCATACTCGCCATGCCGCGGCGCGATGATCTCCGTGTTTTGGATCGTGACGACGAGTTCGCCGCCTACAACGCGCGATTCGGCTGGGGCGGCGGTTCGCCTGACTTTCACCCCTGGCTGCAACGCTTTTGCAGTCTCGACCGGCAGACGGCGCAGGAGCGCGTGGATAGCCTGATCGAGCGTATCGCGGGGGTCCGCGGCGGACCGGGCCAAGCCCACGTTCCCTCCCTGGCCGAGCAGATGGCGAGGGCCTTTCGCGACTTATATGACCGCGTCATACGAGAGCTTCAAAACCAACTCAATGCCGCGCCGCCTCCTCCCCCCGGACAAACGATTTCCATCCAAAACGAAATTGCTGATTTGCAGCGAAAAATCGATACGCTGAACGCCTTCTTGGCCATCCTTCAGAACCACGGCCGATGATGCCTTCACCCTCGTGCGGCGACAGCCCGAACCTTCCTGAACACTCGCCTCTCGGGAATCGCGAGGAAAGCGGGACGCGAGTCCGAAATCTGCAAGAATCCGATTCCCCCGAGAAGTCGTTGGGTTGGTCCGCCGTGGCCGCCCGAATCACGGCGTGGACTTCTCGCCTCTTGATCTCTTTCCTCATCATCGCCGCAGCACTGGTTTTCACCTCGCAAATCTTGCGCTGGTGGCGTACGCCGGAGCCTCTTCCCGTCACCGCGACCAACTCTCCCGACAACGATACCTGGAACGCCGTGGAATGGGCGGACGCCGACTGGACGACCACTTTGTACACCGCCTCGGGGCCGGAGGAGGAGGTCGCGGCGGATCTGGCCCGCCGCATGCTCCGGGCAACTCAGGAGGCCGCCGTCCCCGCGGACCGCCCGAACGAACAGGAACTTGCCGTTCTCCGCCGTTTGGCCGATCGCAAGCCGTTCCTGAAGGACGAACAAGGCGCGGCCGTGTACCGGCTCAATCAATCCCTTCCGATCTGGCTCGGCATGCGTTCGGATGACAAGGTTGCCCCGCCCGAGTCGCGTCAGCCCCGGGGTTTCGCTTCGACCGGCAACACGGACGATGCTCAGTTGCGGAAGGTGAAGGCCGCGCGAATCGTTGCCTGGGGATTTCTCGTACCCATGGACGGCGAGCTTTGGCGCATCGCTTTGGCTGTCAGCGGCTCCAATCCGGCCGGGCGACGCAGCGCCGGGGAAATCCCCCTGCCGACCGGCGCGGAACCGGGATTCACCATTCGTTTCGGTGATGGCACCATGTTACAGGCATTCCGCGGAGAGCGCGCCGACAAATCGGCCTGGATGGCGCACTTCGATGCCTGGCTGGGGAGCCGCGGATGGTCCGCCGGGACAAAGTGGCAGGTTCGCAATGACGAGGCCGTTCGGCACTACCGGCGCCGCGATCCGTCCCCGGATTCCGCCGCGAGCGAATTCTTATTCGTCACCTTGCGAGACGAGGCGGGCACGACGCGCGGATTCTTGATGCGAGAGTCGTCCACGAACGACCCAGTCGGGTCGGACGACGGCGGGGCGCAGGAATCCGGCCCGCCGTGACGGCGCGGCGGCAAGGCGCAGCGATTCGCGGAATGTGCGGCACGGTTTCGCCCCGCTTCCGCGGCAAGTTACAATGAGGTGAATCTCTTTAATGAGGTGGATCTCTTTGAAGACCGGCTACCCAACTTATTCCAGTCGACCAAGTGCCGGGGTGATCATGGTACGATCGTCCCGCTGGTAAGAAGAGGCTTCGTCCCCGGAATCATCGCATGAAGGGCTTCAACGGGTTGATATTGGGGTTGGGTATCGGCGTTGCCGCGGCCCTTTTCAATTGGGCATACGTTACCCGCGCCACCGGCAGCGTCGAGACCGTCGCTTTTTTCGGCATCGCCAGGG
>JAAZNR010000663.1 GCA_012798155.1 Thermogutta sp.
AGCGCGAGAGCCTCGGGCGTCAGCCGGCGGCCGGTCAATCCAGGCGATGGCGGAAGAACCAGGCGGAGCTGAGCAGCGTGAAGGCCGCCATGGGCAGGAGCGGCCAGACGTACGGCCAAACCACGTCCGGGGTGGGATTCTCCAGAAAGATCATGCGGCTGATCGCCACCATGTACCGCAACGGATCGATGTCCGCGAGCCAGCGGATGGCGGGATGGATGTTTTCCACCGGCGTGGCGAAGCCGGAAAGCAAGATGGAAGGGACCATGTAGGTAAAAACCCCCAGGAAGGCCTGCTGCTGCGTGGCGGAGATCGAGGAGATCCACAACCCGATCCCCACGACGGCGAGCAGGAATACGAGCAAGGCGACCGCCAAGAGGAGTAGAGAGCCGCGAAAGGGCAGACCGAAGAGCGTCACGGCGATGAGGATCATCAAGCCGCCCTCTCCGTAGGCCACCACCAAGGCGGGGACGGCCTTGCCGATCAGGATTTCGCCCGGCCGCAGGGGCGAGACCAGCAATTGATCGAAGGTCCCCAATTCGCGTTCCCGGGCGACGGAAAGCGCGGTGACCAGGAGCGCCACCAGGTTCGTCAGGATGCCGAGCAAGGCCGGCACGGAACTCCACAGGGGATCCAGGCTCTCGTTGAACCAAATTCGCGTGACGGGGATCGCCTGGGTGGCCGGTTTCCCGGCGATCGCCCCTTGGTCGAGCGCGGCGAGCGTGAAATCGCGGACGATGCGGGTACAGTAACCCTGCGTCACGGCGGCGGCGTTGGACTGCCGGCCGTCGAGCAGGACCTGTACGGCCGGCGGGCGGCCCGCCCGCAAAGAACGCGTAAAATCCTGGGGGATATGCACCACGGCGAGAACCCGCTGCGTATCCAGGGCCTCGCGGACGTCGGCGTAGCTTTCGCAGGGGACGATGCGGGAGAAGGTGACGGGGATGGACTGGAATCGGGCAACCAATTCTCGCCCCAGCAGGCCGGCGTCCTCGTTGTAGATGCCCAATCCCCCGTTGCGGACCTCCAGCGTGGCGGCGAAGCTGAAGATCACGAGCTGTACCAGCGGCGGGACGATCACCACCATGCGGCCGGCCGGATCGCGAAAGATCGCCAGAAACTCCTTGATCACCAAGCGGCGAATACGTTCCAACATTCCAGGGGCCTCATTCCAGCGTCAAGCGCGTTTTGCGGACCGTCAGCATCCACGGCAGGGCGGCGAACACGGCCAGGATCAGCGTATCCCGGATCACCACTTCCCACACGTTTCCCGCCAAAAACAGCGTCCGCAAGGCGGAAACGAAGTATCTGGGAGGCAGGAGATACGCGAGGATGCGAATCGGCAGCGGCATGCTGTTGATCTCGAAGACCAGGCCCGACAGGATGAAGGCGGGGAGAAAACCCACAATCAAGGCCGCCAGCGTGGCCACGAACTGGTTGCGCGTGGCCGTGGAGATGAACAGCCCCAGCCCCAGGGACACAATCAGGAACACGGCCGAGACGCCGATCAAGACCGCCCACGAACCGCGGAAGGGGACGCCGAAGACGAGGACGGAGACGCCGGCCACCAGCATCATGGCGGTCAGCCCCAGGGCGAAATAGGGGAGAAACTTGCCGAGCAGGAATTCCCCCCGGCTGATGGAGCTTGCCAGCAGGGCCTCCATGGTGCCGCGTTCCCATTCCCGGGCCACGACCAGGGCCGTCAAAATGGTGCCGATCAAGGTCATGATCACGGCGATGGAGCCGGGCAGGATCGCCGCCCGCGACTCGGAGTTGGGGTTGTACCAGACGCGCGGCTCGACCGCGATGGGCGGGCCGGCGCGGCCCGGCCCGCGGCCCTCGGCCTGGTGCTGCATCTCCTTTTGCAGCACGTTTTCCACGTAGTTGACGATCAGCTCGGCGGTATTGGCCTCGCTGCCGTTGACCAGCACTTGAACGGCCGCCGATCCCGCCTCCCGCTCGCGGGGATACTTTTGCGTGAGGATCACCAACCCCTTGATGCGTCCGCCCATCAGCAGCGGCTCCAGCTCGGCGCGATGCGCGGCCTCCCGCACCTCGAAGTAGGGGCTTCCGCGGAGGGAGGCGGCCAACGTCTCCGCGGCCGCGGACGGTGTTTCCACCACCAACCCCAGCGGGATGCGGGTGGGGTCGAGGGAAATCCCCCAGCCGAACAGAAACAGCAAGACCAGCGGCAGCACGAAGGCGATGATCAGGCTGCTGGGATCGCGGAGAATCTGGCGGCCTTCCTTGTCAGCTAGGGCGAGCACGGACCGCGGCCGAATGTGCCGCGATCCGCTCGGTTGCGCCGTGTGCGTTCCTCGTGGCTTCATCCGGCGTGCCCTTCCTTCCCGCCGACGGCCGGCTCCGTCGCGCCGGCCTTTCGGTCCGTGGGTTCCTCGTCGTTCGCCCGCTCCAGCAAGGCGAGAAAGGCGTCCTCCAGCGTGGGGTGCGGCAAATCCGGGGATCGCACGGCGGTTCGGATGGCGTCGGGCGTATCCATCGCGATCACCCGTCCGCGGTTGATCAGGGCCAGCCGATCGCAGTATTCGGCTTCGTCCATGAAGTGGGTGGTTACGATGACGGCCGCCCCCTCCTCCACGAGCCGGTCGATGCGGAGCCAGAACTCGCGTCGTGCCAAGGGGTCCACGCCGCTGGTCGGCTCATCCAGAAAGACCACCGCCGGTCGGTGCATGACGGCCACCGCCAGGGCCAGCCGCTGCTTGAATCCCAGCGGGAGCAGGCCGGCGTTGCTGCCGGCGAAGGGGCGAAGCTCCAGCTCTTCCAGGCTGCGTTCGACGGCGTGAGCGAGGCGGGATCCTTGCAGCCCGTACACCCCGCCGAAGAATTCCAGGTTCTGCCGGACGGTGAGGTTGCCGTAGAGGCTGAACTTTTGGGCCATGTATCCGACGTGCCGCCGGGCTTCGGCGCGGGCCTTGCCGAGATCGACGCCGGCCACGGTCGCCCGCCCCGCACTCGGCGCCGCCAGCCCGCACAGCATGCGGAAGGTGGTGCTCTTTCCCGCTCCGTTCGGCCCCAGCAGCCCGAACACCTCGCCCCGCCGCACGCGGAACGAGACATGATCGACGGCGGTGAAACGGCCGAATCGCTTGACCAAGTCGTCCGCCGCCACCGCCTCCTCGTGATGGTGCGCCTCCGGGGAGCCGTCGCCGGGCGGTCCGATCCGCTCCTTGGGGACGCCGCCCAGGGCGTCGATGAAGGCATCCTCGAAGCGCGGCTCGGCGGCCGTCATACCCCGGCCCGCCGCCTGCTTGCCGGCGGGGTCGGCGCCCGCCCGGAGCACCACGCGCAGCCGACTTCCCTGGATGCGGGTATCGACGACCTCGGGGTCCGTGAGCCGTTCCCGCGTCAGACGCCGCCGCTCTTGCGTGGGAACCTCCACCAGGAAGGTGCGGCCTTGCACTCGGGCGGTGAACTCCTTCGGCGGGCCGAAATACAGCACCCGCCCCTCGTACAGCACCAGGACGTAATCGCAGCGTTCGGCCTCATCGAGATAGGGCGTGCTCCAGACGATGCCGACCCCTTGATCCCGCTGTTCGCACACGATTTTCCACAATTCGCGCCGGGAGATGGGATCGACGCCGACGCCCGGCTCGTCCAGCAGCATGACCTCGGGGCGAACCAGCATCGAGCATGCCAGGCCGAGCTTCTGCTTCATACCGCCGGAGAGATTTCCCGCCAATCGGCCCTGAAACGATGCCAGCCCCGTGAAGCCCAAGAGCCGGTCGATGCTCGCCCGCCGTTCCGCCCGCGGAATGCCTCGCAGCCGGGCGTAAAGCATCAGGTTTTCCAGGACGGTGAGGTCCTCGTAGAGTCCGAACTTCTGCGGCATGTAGGCCAAGCGGTCGCGAAACTCCAGCCCCTGCCGGGTGTCGCGCTCCAGCACAGTGATCCGCCCCCGCGTGGGAACCAGCAAGCCCGCGGCCAGACGCAGAAACGTGGTCTTTCCCGCACCGTCCGGTCCGACCAAGCCCGTGATCGCCCCGGCCGGGATTCGGACCGTGACGTCCTGCAAGGCGGGGCGCGGCGCCGGTGGGAAGTCTTTCGTCACTTGTTCGAATGCGATCACGGCCGCCCTTCCTCGCCCGACGCCGGTCCCGGCGATTCGGGAGACAAACGCACGGTGACGGGCATTCCCTGTCGCAGACGCTCCGCGGAGTCCTTCACCAGGATCCGTACGCGGTACACCAATTGGGTCCGCACGTCGCGCGTCTCGACCGTCTTCGGCGTGAACTCCGCCACAGAGGAGACGAAGCCGACCCGGCCTGAAAAGCGATTCCCGCCGTCCGTCCGCACTTCCACCGCCATGCCCGGACGGACCGCCTCCAGGTCGCGTTCCGCGACGTAGGTCCGCACCCACACCTCGTCTTGCAGGGCGATGGAGAAGACCGGCTCACCCGCATTCACGAAATCGCCCGCCTCATGCACGCGGACCTGAACCGTGCCGGACACGGGGGACGCCAAGCGGGTATCGGCCAGTCGTCGCCGGGCATCGGCCAGGACCGCCTCCGCCTGCCGCACCAAGGCCCGCGCGCGATCGATCTCCTCGCGTCTCGGCCCCGCCTCCACCAGCCGCTGGGTCGCCAGCGCCGCCCGGTGGTTGGCCGCCGCCTGATCGTAGGCCGCCTGGGCGTTGTCCAGCATCTCTTGCGAAACGGCCCCCTTGGGCACCAGATCCCTGGCCCGGCGCCACGCAATCTCGGCATTGCGGACGGTCACCTCGGCGGCCGCGGTGAGCGATCGCGCCTTCTCGATTTCCTCCGGCCGCGAGCCGTTCTCCAAGGCCGCCAGCTCCGCGCGCCTGGCCTCCAGCGCCGCTTCGGCTTGACGCACCGCTTCCAAGAATTCCGCTTGGTCCAGCTCGGCCAGAAGCAGCTCCGGGCGGACGGAATCACCCTCGTCCACGTGCAAGCGGGCGATGCGGCCGGGCACCTTGAACCCCAGCCGCGTCTCCCGAATCTCCACGTTCCCGTGCAGCTCCCAGGTTTGGGCGGCGGCCTCCCGCCAGAGACGCGCCCGCCAATCCCCGCCCACGCCCGCCCCGGCCGGGCCGGGCACGCCGTACCGCCGGGCGCTCCACACGCTCAAGCCGACCGCCAACACCGCCGCCACGAGCACAATCACGCGTTTTTTCATGAGACGCGG
>JAAZNR010000664.1 GCA_012798155.1 Thermogutta sp.
GGTCGCCCAGCTTGCCCGCAAGGGACTTTTGGGCAAGGCCCGCGCGCGGCCGGACCTGGTGAAAAAGGTCCTGGCCAAGCTGCGGCGGGACGGTTTTTGGGCCACGTTTCAGAGCGTGCGGACGCAATTGGATCGCTGGATGCCGCTGGGTTACAGCGCGGCCGGGCGTGTCGTCGCGGTGGGCGAGGCGGTGCGGCGTTTCCGCGTCGGCCAGGCCGTGGCGTGCGCCGGGGCGGGCGCCGCCAATCACGCTGAATATAACCGCGTGCCCGAGCTTTTGGCCGCCGCCGTGCCGGAGGGCGTGCCGGCCGAGGCCGCCGCCTACGCCACGCTGGGCGCGATCGCCCTCCAGGGGGTCCGCAACGCCGACGCCCGCCTGGGCGAGTGCGTGGCGGTCATCGGCCTGGGATTGTTGGGGCAGTTGGCGGTCCAGCTTTTGCATGCGGCCGGTTGCCGCGTGGTGGGGCTCGATCCGGTCGAGGAGCGGCGCCGCCTGGCCGCCCAACACGGCGCCGAACTGGTGCTGCCGCCCGGCGCCGGGTCGTCCGCCGCCGTGCGGGACTATACGCGGGGACTTGGCGCCGATGCCGTGCTGATTACCGCCGCCACGGCGAGCAACACCCCCGTGGAGTCGGCGGCCGAACTCGCCCGCGATCGGGCTCGCGTGGTCATGGTCGGCGTGACCGGGATGAACATCCCGCGAAAACCCTACTACGAAAAAGAGCTGACGTTCATCGTTTCGCGATCCTACGGGCCGGGGCGTTACGATCCCCACTACGAGCAGCACGGGCACGACTATCCGCCGGGTTATGTGCGGTGGACGGAAGGCCGAAACCTGGAGGCGTTTCTGGATTTGACCGCCGCGGGCGCCGTGCGTCCCGAGGTTTTGACCACGCACCGCTTTCCCATCGACCGCGCCGCGGAGGCCTTCGAGCTGATCTTGAAGGGCACCGAGCCGTACCTGGGGGTGCTGCTGACGTATCCGGCGGAAGACCCGCCCGAGACCGCGGGACGCATCCGCATTCGAGCCGCGCGAGACCCCAAGCCGGTCGCAAGGGATAGCCTGGGCGTATCGTTCGCCGGATCGGGCAGCTTCGCCCAAAGCGTGCTGCTGCCCGAGTTGGCCAAGCTGCCGGGCGTGCGATTTCGCGGCATCGTCACGGCATCGGGCGTGACCGCCAAAACGGTGGGGGAGAAGTACGGCTTTGCCTGGTGTGCCGGCCGCCTGGACGAGATCCTGGCCGACCCCGAGACCGACGTGGTCTTCATCGTGACGCGGCACTCGCAACACGCGGAGATGATTTGCAAGGCCCTGGCTGCCGGCAAGGCGGTATTCTGCGAAAAGCCCCTGGCGATCGACTACGGCCAACTGGAGCGGATTTGCCGGGCCGTGGAAGAGCACGCCGGGCCGTTGATGGTGGGCTTCAATCGGCGGTTCGCCCCCCTGGCCGGCGAGATGAAGCGATTCCTCGCCGATCGCGGGCCGCTGCGGATCACGTACCGCGTCAACGCGGGGACCATCCCGGCCGATCACTGGCTTGCGGACCCTGCGGAGGGCGGACGGGTGATCGGCGAGGCCTGCCACTTCGTCGATCTGATGGCCTATTGGACGGGGGCGCGGCCGGTCGCGGTGAGTGCCGAGCCTGCCGGCGGCGGTGATCCCCGCAATGAAACCCAGGCGGTCTTCCGATTCAGCGACGGCTCGGTGGGACACTTGATGTACACCCCGCTGGGACCGCCGGGTTGGAGCAAGGAACGGATCGAAGCGGTTGCGGGCGGGCGGGCCGCGGTGCTGGAAGACTTCCGCTCCCTGGAACTGATGGACGCGGGCGGCAGTCGGCGTCGCCGCCGGGCATGGAACGCCGACAAGGGACACCGCGCCATGCTGGAAGCCTGGCTCTCCGCCGTCCGCGAGGGCCGGCCGTTAATCACGCCCGAGGAATTGGCCGCTACCACCGCCGCCACGTTCGCCGCGGCAGGGCTTGCGCCGCCGATATGCCCGTCATCGCCGGGAAGCGGCGACCGTTGCGATGCGCCGTAGGTCTTCGCCCGCCGATTGCGGCCCCCCTTTCTCGCGGGCGGCTGCCGCAGTCGGCCTCGCCGATGGAAGGGGCTTTGTCGTCGTCCCCGGTCGAACTTTCATGAGTGCTATTCCGCAATCCACATGAGGAGGTATCCATGCGTTACTTGATCACCGGCGGGGCCGGATTCATCGGTTCTCATCTGGCCGACGCCCTCATCGCTCAGGGGCACAGCGTCCTGGCGATGGACGATTTTTCCACCGGGAGGCACGAGAACATCGCGCACCTGGAGGGCCACCCCCTGTTCAGCATCGTGTGCGCCGATATCGCCGACGAGGCCATTGTGCGGGACTGCGTGGCGGGGGCGGACCGGGTGTATCATCTGGCCTCCGCGGTGGGCGTGCGGTTGGTCGTGGAACAGCCCGTCCGCACGATCGAAACCATCGTTCACGGCACGTCCGTGGTGCTCAAGGCCTGCTCGCGATACCGCAAGCCCGTGCTGCTGACCTCCACGTCCGAGGTTTACGGCAAATCGAGCAAGGTTCCCTTTTCCGAGGACGACGACCTCGTCATCGGCCCGTCGCCCCGCCGCCGCTGGGGTTACGCCTGCTCCAAGGCGTTGGACGAGTTTCTGGCCATGGCCTATTGGCATCATTCGCACGTGCCGATCGTGATCGCGCGTCTCTTCAACACGGTCGGGCCGCGACAAACCGGCCAATACGGCATGGTCGTGCCGCGATTCGTCCGCCAAGCCCTGGCCGACGAGCCGTTGACGGTCTACGGCGACGGCAGCCAAACGCGATGTTTCTGCCACGTGAAAGACGTGGTCGGCGGCCTGATGAAGCTGCTGGAGCTGCCCGCCGCGCGGGGCCAAGTCTTCAATATCGGAAATAATGAAGAGGTCTCCATCCGCGAGCTGGCCGAACGCGTCATCCGCCTGACGGAAAGCCGGTCCACGATCAAGCTGGTGCCTTTTGAAGACGCCTACGGGCCGGACTTCGAGGACATGCAGCGGCGGGTGCCGGACCTTTCCAAGATCGA
>JAAZNR010000665.1 GCA_012798155.1 Thermogutta sp.
CCGGAAATGGGAAAATTCTCGACCGCCCGTTGCGTTTGCGGGCCGTAATAGGCCGCCGCGGGCAGCCGCACTTCTCCCATCGAGTCACGTTCCACGCGGTAGGCGGAATCGGCCATGAGCCATCTTCCTCTTGGATTGCATCTTCGAGCGATTTCGGGTCTTACAGGATGAAATGGGCCTGGGGCGGGCGAGGCCGGTTTTCCCCGCTGTCATGCGGCCGCCGTGATACCGAGCGTGACCGCGCTGCGGGGGCGGGAGGTCCGCCCACGCAACCTCACCTGCTCGACGGAGACGCAGCCGGCCGGCGGCACCGGTCCAGCGCCCATAATATCCGCAGTCGATCTTGGCGTAAATCGAGGGAGGCCCGAGGTTGCCTGTCGTCGATCGCCCGCTCGAAAAGATCGCCCGCTCGAAAACACCCGGGGTCGGACCGGCGAGTCGGCTAATTTTACTGCGCAGGATCGCCGAAACCAGCTTACCGATCTTATGCAGACTCACAACGTTACGTACCCCAGTTTACCCAACTTCTTATCCCGGGTAGTAAAACTAATCGCTCCGGGGAGTTTCGCCTCCCGCTCGGAGAGCCGCCACGCGGCGATCGTAGGCCGCCAGGATGGTTTCCCGGCGGACCGTCCCCAAGATACGGTTGGGGTCGTCGTCCGCTACGACGGGCAGTTCGTCCAGGCGATGGCGTGCCATGAGCCGCAGGGCGGTGTGCAGGTCGTCGCCCAATCGCAGTGTAACCGCCGGTCCGGCGATATCGAGGGCGAGCACCAGGTCGCCGGCCCCCTCGCCCGCCAGCACCGTGCGGAGGTCGTTCAGGGAAATCACCCCGCTCAGGCGGTTCTCGCGATCGACCACGGGAAAGACGTACTGCGAGGAATCGGCCGCCAGTCGCAGCAAGTGAGGCAGCTTGCAGGTTTCGGCGATGATCGTCGGTCGCGGTTGCGGATGGTACACGTCCTGCACGCGCATTTGTTCCAGCACGTCCATGACGAAGTCGCCGATGTGGGCCGGGCTGTCCGCCAGGCTCGGTACCTGCTCGCGGCAGAGCGAAACCCTCCCCGGCAGCAGGGCCACATGGAGGAAGGAGACCAACATCATGGGAACGAGCAGGTCGTGCGAACCGGTCAACTCGGCGACCATGATGAGGGCGGCCAGCGGGGTCTTGAACACGCCCGCCAGGAATCCCCCCATTCCCACCAAGACGAACGCGCTGACCGGCGGTGCCAGATGCGGAAACCAGAGCCGGCAAATGCCGCCGAACGAGCCGCCCAGCATGGCGCCGATGAACAGAGACGGGGCGAACATCCCGCCGCTGCCGCCCGACGAGATGGTCAGCGAGGTCGCCAAGATTTTACAGAGGACGAGGATCGCCATGGTTTTCCAGGGGAGGTCGGGCGACTGCAAGATCGCCTGTTGGACCCATCCGTACCCGCCCGCCATGACCTGCGGATAGGCCAGGGCGATCAAGCCGACGCCCAAGCCGCCGATCGCCGGTTTCAGCGGAAGCGGGAGCTTGAGCCGGGCAAACAGGCGCTCACGGAAGGCGTCAAAGACGCGGACGTAGAGCCACGCAACTCCCGCGCAGAGGAAACCGAAGGCAAGGTAGAACGGCAACTCGTGGGCCCCGTTGAAGGCACAGGGTAGGAGTCCCGTCTCGGGATCAGGTGCGGTGGGCAGGTCGAACATCGGCCGGCCGCCGAACACGGAGACGAAGACGGTGTAACCCACGACCGCCGCCAAACAAACCGGCCCCAGGGCCGCGAACTCCATGGCCGCGGTGGAATACAGGACCTCCACGGCGAACATGGCGCCGCCCAGGGGAGCGCGGAAGACCGCCCCCAGGCCGGCGCCCGCCCCGGCCAAGAGGAGGATGCGGCGCTCCCAATCGCTGAGTTTCCAACGCCTGGCCAAGTACGAGCCGATGCCGGCGCCGATCTGCATGGCCGGCCCTTCTCGCCCGGCCGAACCGCCCGTCCCGATGGTGATGATGCTGGCCAAACCCTTGACCCAAGGGATGTTGGCCGGAATCACTCCCCGCAGGCCGTGAAATGCCCGAATCACGGCATCGGTGCCGTGCCCTTTGGCCTCCGGGGCAAGCGTCTCGACTACGGCGCCGCAGGCCAGGCCGCCCAAGGTGGGAATCAGCAGCACCAACCACCACTGCCGGGGAAGCCGGAATGGGGCTTGAGGATCGTCCGTGGGTTCGGGCGGAGGGCGATAGCCCATGACCTCGTGCAGGACCTCATGCTGCACGGACTCCAGCCCCCACACGAAGACCACGCCCGCCATCCCCACGACCGCGCCCGTGACCGCGCTCCAAGCCAGCATCCTTCCCGAGGTATCCCACGAGAAAAGCCGGCGAATCGCGTCGGCCAATCGAGAGGCTGAACGCAAGCGGAGCCGTGCCTCGGTCCGCCGCTTGTCCGGGGACGCAGCGGAGCCGACTTGTGGGTGTTCGAGAGGTCTTCCGTCTGGATGGTTCACGGATTCGGTGGATGGAAATGGCGGACTCAATGCCGGGGTTGAGGTGATGTTCGTGGAAAGACGGCGGGCGAAGCATCCGCGGCCGGGCGTCTCGCCGGCAAAGCCATACCCCCTATTCTCGCCCCCGCGGCGATTCTCCCGCGGCCCGGCGGCGGGTTCCGCTCCCTAGCCCGTCGATTCCGCGGGTCCCTTCGGCGTCGCCGCGTCGCTTTCCGCGAAAAACAGGGCTTGCAACAGCAAGAGAAACACGCCGCAAACCAGGAGGCTGTCGGCGATGTTGAAGTTGGGCCAAGGCCAACGGCCGATCATCACCAAGATCCAATCCCTCACGGCGTAGACCGGCTCCCCGGCCTGGTGCAGGGCCGTGGTCTCGGGCCAGCGGAGTCCGTGAAGCCCCAGGCGGTCGTAGAGGTTGCCGAGGATGCCGGCCGTGATCAAGGCCATGGTGCAGGTCAGAAACCGGCTCCGCGCGGCCCCCAAGAGGAATAGCCACGCCATCACGGTTGCGGCAAAGAGGACGGAAACGGAGGCGAAAATCAGGCTCCAACCCTGGCCCAAACCGAACAGGGCGCCCTCGTTGAGGCTGGTCTGAAAACCGAAGACGTGGGGAATGATCCACCACACGGCTTGCTCGCCGGGCATTCCCAGCTTGGAAAAAATCCATTCCTTGGTGGCCAGGTCCGCCCCCAATCCGCCCGCCGCGAGCAGGAAAAACAGGCCGTAGCGGGTCGGGGCTATCCGCCCGCGACCTGCGGCGGGGCAGCTAGTCGGACGTGGAGACGGCGGATGGACCGGCGACGGCGGCAACGCAACACCTCTTCCTGGTTCCTGGCCAAGACAAAACGCCGGTCGGCACCCCCGGCCGCAATGCGATGAGCAATTCCCCCTCAGCAATTTCCCAATCAGCAATTCCCCGATTATGGAAAAATCGCGTTCAATCGGCAAGGCGGAAAGGGCTGCGGCGGCTGGGGTGAAAATGGCCGAGCGGCCATATCGTCA
>JAAZNR010000666.1 GCA_012798155.1 Thermogutta sp.
CCTCGCCGTGGTCTTGATGGCCTGCGTCGCCCTCGGCGCTCGCTGGGCGGCCTCCCGGTCCATACCCTCCACGGTTCGCATCCCCGAAAAATCCAAGCTCGCCGCCTTGCCGCAAGAGATCGGGCCGTGGCGGGGCGCCGATCAGCAGGTCGATCCCGCCATCTTCCAAACGTTGGGCACCACCATCACGCTCGATCGCCTCTACCTCTCTCCGAGCGGCGGCGGCATCGCCTTGCACGTCGCCGTCTTCACGCAGCCCGAGTTCAAGCTCCCCCACCCGCCGGAATTGTGTTACGGCGGGACCGGCTGGCGGGTCCGCGGCACCGCCGACCGCCCGTTGACCCTGAACTCCGGCGAGAAGGGCAGCGTTCGCGTCCTTACTCTCGAACGCGAGGACGGCTCCGCGCGCGCCACCGTGCTATACTGTTATCAATTGGGCGGTTCTTTCGCCGCCGATCGCGACGTCGTCCGAACCTTCTTTTGGAAGTACCGCGGACAGGCCTCCCGGCCGGCCATGCTGAAAGTCATGCTGCACTGTCCGGCCTCGGGGACCATGGTCGAGGATCAGGCCCTCGATTTCGCCACGGAAGTGTTGAGCCGCTTGGCGAAAATGGCCGAGGACTGGTGAATCGCCCGCAACACGGCCAACAAGCCGATTACTCCCCATGAAAGACTTGCCCGACACCGAAAGCCGAACGATCTCGCCCGCGGAATTGCCCGCGCCGACCCCGGCGGACGCCGCCCCCGCGGCCGATCAGCTCCCGGAAACGGTCTACGACGACGACCTCCTCGACTCGGAGCCGGCTTCGGATTTGGAGGCGGGCGGGCCGTCGCCGCCGCCCCCCTTGCCGGAAAACGTGCCCATCACCCGCATCGTCCCCACCGGCGGCTGGCGGTCCCTCGACCTCCGCGAAGTCTGGCGCTACCGCGAGTTGATGTTCACCCTCGCCTGGCGGGAAATCAGCATCCGCTACAAGCAGACCATCCTGGGCGCGGCCTGGGCCGTCTTGCAGCCGCTCATGACCACCGGCATCTTCAGCGTGCTCTTCGCCCTCCTGATGGGCAAGGGCAACGAACCCACGCCCGAAGGCATCCCCTATCCCGTTTCCACCTTCTGCGCCATGCTCCCCTGGACGCTGTTCGCGCAGTCGCTCAATCAGTCGGGCAACATCCTGGTGCAGTATCGCGCCATGATTACCAAAATCTATTTTCCGCGGCTGATCCTCCCCGCCTCGGCCGTGCTATCCACCCTGGTCGATTTCAGCGTCTCCCTGGTCGCGCTCCTGGGATTGATGGTCTATTACGGCATCTATCCCGGCTGGGCCGTGATCACGCTGCCGCTGTTCATCCTCCTGGCCGTGATGGCCTCGCTGGCGGTGGGACTGTGGCTCTCCGCCCTGAACGCCCTGTATCGCGATTTCAAGTACGTCATCCCCTTCGTCGTGCAAGTGGGGATGTTCATCAGCCCCGTCGTGTACAGCGCGGACTCCATCCGGGATAAGCTGCCGTCCTGGGCCTTCACCTTGTATTCGCTCAATCCCATGGCCGGGGTCATCGAGGGCTTTCGCTGGGCCTTGCTCGGCACCTCGCACGGTCCCGGTCTTATGCTGGCGATTTCCACGGCCGCCACGGCCCTGATCTTGCTGGGAGGCATGTTCTACTTCCGGCGGATGGAGCGCCTCGTTGCGGACTTGATTTGATCGCCGCCCCGCCCGGAGCCGCCCGGCGCGACCCCGACGGATCGCCTTCCCCGCGGTACCATCGGCGCCGGCGGCGCATCCGGAAGGCGGAGCAGGCCCGGTCGGGCCGATCCGGCCGATCAGCCGGCCGCGCGGCGGCGGGGAAAGCTATGATGATGTATTGGGCCGCCTCGCCCGAGAGGGACGGTCGCTCGGACCGGACCCCACGGGCCCGAAGGTTGTCTCCGCGGACCGATTGTAACGATTACTCCTGAAAAGCCGTCTTCTTCGCCCTCGGCGGCGCCCAAGCCGCCGCGAACCATGTCCGATATCGCCATCCGCGCCGAAAACCTCAGCAAGAAGTTCATGCTCGGCGAACGCCTGGGCTTCAAGACCTTCCGCGAGACCCTCCAGGACTCGCTCGTCTCGCCCCTGCGGCGGATCATCCGCGGCGAGAAAAACGGCCTCCCCGCCGAGGAGAAGGTCGATAACGATCGCCGCATCTGGGCCCTCAAGGACGTCTCCTTCGAGGTCAAGCACGGCGAGGTGCTGGGCATCATCGGCCCCAACGGGGCGGGCAAAAGCACCCTCCTCAAAATCCTCAGCCGCATCACCGAGCCGACGGCGGGCTATGCCGAAATCCGCGGCCGGGTGGGCAGCCTGCTGGAGGTGGGGACCGGCTTCCACCCCGAATTGACCGGCCGCGAAAACGTCTATCTCAACGGCTCCATCCTCGGCATGTCCAAGGCCGAGATCCGCCGCAAGTTCGACGACATCGTCTCCTTCGCGGGGGTCGAGAAGTTCATCGACACGCCGGTCAAGCGGTACTCCAGCGGGATGCAGGTCCGGCTGGCCTTCGCCGTGGCCGCCCACCTGGACCCGGAAATCCTCATCATCGACGAGGTCCTGGCGGTGGGGGACGCCGAGTTCCAGAAGCGCTGCCTGGGCAAGATGAACGAGGTCTCCCGCTCCGGCCGCACCGTCCTCTTCGTCAGCCATAACATGGCGGCCGTGGAAGGGCTGTGCACAAGGGTATTGTCCCTTGATATGGGCCGCATTGCGACTGATGGCGATCCCGTTACAGCCATCCAGACTTATCTACTTCCCAAATCCGCATCTCGCCCAATATGGTTTCAGGCGAGCGAGCCTCCAGGCAGCCAGCCGGCAATTTACAGCGTCACGATTACCAACGAAGACGGCAAGGCCCACAATACCATTAAGATGGGAACCGACGTTCAAATCGCGATCCGAATAGTCAACATCAGATGCCAATCCGATTTCGAGTTTTCATTGCGCTTCACCGACTCTCTCGGGCGGCGAGTAATGACATGCAACAATCTGTTTCAACATCCCCGTCCCATACGCCTGAGAAAAGAGGATACCATCCAATGTGTCGTCCACGACTGCCGTCTGGCTCCAGGGACCTACTCCTTAGAAGTGTATGCTAGGGCAAATGGTGTGCTACTAGCGCAAAAACCGCTTTTGCAATTCGAAATGGTACCCGCTGACCTTTACGGCACATCCCGCTATTTGCCACCTCACACATGCGTTTGGGCACCGAATGTTGCGTGGAACGTTCCCTCCGCTTAGCCATAGGTCATGTTTACTCAATCACACTTGTTGCGCGGCCTTCGGCGTTACTTCCTGTGCACGCTCGCAGGGCCACGGTTGCGACGCATACTTGCGATGTTAACGCGAACAGAAACAAGGGAGGACGCCTGTCGTTCATCACCGCAATCGTATGCGGCAATTCTACGCATATATGCCCACGCGCTCGAAAAATCTGTGCATTCCCCACGGTTCGATCCAAATCGCGGCAAGGATCGCGCTAACTCGCTTGAGCGCTTATTGTCCAATACCAGCCTAACTGCCCACATCGATGGCGAAACGCTGGGGTGGGCACAAGAGATGCTAGCTGCTTATCGCGCTCGTGTTGCCTGCCCTACAGAACTCACAACGGCGGCCCGGGCCTCACCACGTCCTAATCTGAATGCGTCGGCGATTTACGAGTTTATTCGTCAGCGCCGTTCGGTACGGCACTTCGAAGAGCAGGAACTTCGGGTTCATGATCTATCGCACGCGATCGAATTCATGCGGTGCGCGCCGACAAGCTGCCACCGCCAAGCCGTCAAGGCATTCCTTTCCGTCACGCCCGAAACGGCGCGGCGCGCGCATGCACTCTGCGTCGGTCGCTCCGGCTTCGGGGACTTCATTCCCGCGTTTGTGTCCATCGCCGCGGACCTAAATGCATACTCGTTTCCGGATGAAGCGTTTCTTCCGTTTGTCGACGCCGGCATCTGTGCCGCGTTTTTTTTACTGGGCTGTCACGCGAATAATTTGGCTGCAACGCTTATGGCGTGGAGCGTCTCAGACGAAGATCGCGACCGGAAGTTGCACGAATTGTTGTCCATTCCAGCGTACTACGCTGTAGCCGTTAATTGTGTGGTGGGAGTGCCGAAGTCTGTGGCACCGCCTAATCCGAGAAAGCCCCTCGACCACTGGTTTTCTGTTGTCTGAGTAATATCACCTATGCTCGGTGTGCTCACATTGCACTATGGCTACAACGAAGGCGCGATTTTGCAAGCTTATGCCCTTGCCACGGTCCTAGCCGGTCGCGGTGCCGCGCCTCGGATTATCGATCACCGGTATCCGGCCAAACTTGCGATCTACCGCCGTCACATGGATCGCAGAAAAGAGGAATTGCAGAAAGCTATCGATTCCTGGCTCCCTTTGAGTGACGTACGTTTCGAATCCGCATCGGAGCGCGACACGTGGCGATACATTGAGCACAATTGTTCCGGCGTAGTTGTCGGCTCGGACCAAGTGTGGAGAGTACGCTATTCAAGGGTCTTCTTTGGGTTGCGCATCGATCAAAGAGACGCGTTCATCGGCCGCTTTCCAAACGTGTATTGGCCCCCACGCCGGCTTCCCGTAACTAAATCGGCCTACGCTGTGAGTATAGGCGATGCGGACCTTGGTCCCATTCCGAGGCGCGACAAACGCGAAATGGCGGACCGTCTGAATGACTTTCGAGTTATTGGCGTGCGGGATGTCCGCACGGCCGAGTTTGTCGCAGCCTTAGATCGGGCGCTCGAGAGTCGGATTCGTTTGTGTCCCGATCCTACTATTTTGATGAATTGGGACACTGATAGTGCGCGCATAACCCTAGAGGCAAAACTACACCGCGCCGGTGTGCCGAGTGACGCTCCCATCGCTTTGCAGCTCACCGATCCATCGGCCTCGTCGAGGGAGCTGAGCGGATTGCTCGCGAAATCGGGGTACATCGTTGTAGGGACCGGCTCGGGTGATGATTATAGTCAAGTGCGTCTTGCAAACGTGGGACTGACACCTCTTGAGTGGGTGGCTTTATTTGAAACCGTCAACGTCTGCATAACCGATCGCATGCATGCCTTCATCTTTGCGATGCTCAAGCATTGCCCCTGCGTTGTCATAGATGCGGCTTCCTTCGCGTCCAACAGGGCGACGCGAATTGTGGATTTAGCGACTCGGGTTGGGTATCTAGACAACGTGTTGAATTATTCTGCCTCACCCCGGCGAGTGCTCGATGCAATGCTGACGATCAAGCCGCCATGGGACGAAGTCGACCGCCGTCTCGCTTGCTACCGCGAGGAGGGGATGCGGACGATTGACGAGATCGTCGGCAGCGGTAGTGATTAGATGCCCGCTCCGACCTTGTAGCCCGAATCCAGGCCGCCGCCGGCCGCCTCCGCCAAGAGGTCGAGCAGATGTGGCGGGCCGTGGACGGAGTATTGACGCAAACTTCATAAGAGCACATTTGCGCCGCTAGGGGATTTTGATCCGATCATGCGCCTCCTCGTCCTCACTCCCGCACCGACGCCCTACCGCGACCCGTTCTGGGCCTGCGTCGCGCGGCAACCCGGCGTGGACCTGCTCGTCTGCTACCTGGCCCGGCAGAGCCGCGATCGCCCGTGGCACGTCAGTTGGCCGCGGGAGTTCGCCTATCGGGAGCCGCCGGGCGTGAACCTGCTGGCCTGGCGCGGACCGACCGAGGCCTGCTACTGGAACCCCCAGGCCGCCCGCCTGGTCCATCCGCGAGGCTGCGACGCCCTGATCCTCGGCGGCTACAACCACCCCACGCTCCTGGCCGCGATGTGGCGTGCCCGGCGCTACGGCATCCCCTTCTTCGTCATGAGCGAGTCGCACCTGAGGAACCGCCGGGCGGCCTGGAAGTCGGCCGTCAAG
>JAAZNR010000667.1 GCA_012798155.1 Thermogutta sp.
CGAAGAACCGCCCCAGACCCTCGCCGTCATAGCTGAAGGCCACGTGCGTCCACTCGCCGGCAACCAGAGCGATCTCCCGGGATGCGTATTCCGCCGAATCGCGGCCGTATCCGAGGAAGGCCGTCAGGCGGTATCTCCCCGGACCCGTCCGCCGCAGATATAGACAGTAGTCGTGATTGGCCTGCGGCAAGTCCTTGGGGTACGGATAGTACTTCTTGTCCAGCAGAAAGGCGGTGCCGCACTCGGCCAACTCCGGCTTGGGCTTGATGCACATTTCCAACGTGAAGGCGCCCTTCGGCGACAGGTCGGGGGCGTTCTTGACCACGGCGCCGTGCGGAACGTCGTGATCGGGTCCCCCCCGAAAGCTCTCCAAGCAGTTGCCGAAGAGGCCGCCGGGTATGAATCGGGATTCGCCGCGGAGCTGCAACTCGTGCCCGCGTCCGCTGCCGTCCAGCGCCTCTTTCCCCGGCAAGAACTGCCACAGTCCGAGGACGTTCGCGCCGGCGGCATCCTCGCCTCGATAGAGCTGCTGCCAGGGCTTGGGGGGAGCGGACTCCGCCGCGACGGCGACGCCGACCCAGCCCGCCGAGATCGCCATGACAACGGCCCAAGGTAGCAAGCGATTCATGGCTCACATCCTTCCGGCATTGCAGGGGGGAACTCGCGGAAGCCAACGCAGCCGACCATGCCGCGGCCGCGCGTCGAGTCCGCCTCGAGTCGTTATCCGCCTCCAGTGGTTACGGTAGCGAATCCAGACCCGGCGAACAAGCGAATCCAGACGCGGCGAACAATGCCCTCCCCGCTCGTGTTCCACGGCCGGCTCGCCAACCCGTGCTTCTGCACTGCCGGACAAGCCGGCAGCGGCACCCGTGCGCTGGCGGGTGGCTGGGGTCGTAGCGGAGCGAAGCCCCCGGTCACCTTGTCGAATCTGAGATTATATCCACGTCGGATTGGTGATTCGCCTTTGCAACGAGTGCTAGAGTGCAGTCGTCGCTGGTGTGCTGCTGGAATACGCTCTTTACTTGCTCTTCCAGGTCTTGCGCCACCTCGCCCTCGTCATGGTCGGCCAGCCAGCCAAGCATGTACCTTAGTGCAGGTGCCACTTCGCGCGTGTGCCTGTTGACCAGCGTAACTTCGACGCCATCCGTAAATAGGGCGAAAGCTGTGCCTTGTTCCCCAATGTCGAATCCCGCCGACGACTGGAATTCGATGTTCTCGACCGAATCCTGGTCGGTAATGAAATAAGTTTCGTTTGCAAATTCGCCTTTTCGGGGCGAGGATATGAGGCGTAGGCATCCGTCGAACATTCCGACAATGGCCCCGTCGCCGAGATGTGCGGCAATCCATCTGCCATCGCTACTAACAGCCAGCGCCACCATCGTGCAGGCATAGTCCTTGATGGACAAACCAGCCTTCTCGGCAACGCGCCGTATCGCCCGCTTCGCCACCGAGGAGATCGACCACCTGTTGTCCTCGACCGGATCGGCTAGAGCGCCGTCGAAGTTGTCAGCGAGCCACGCAGCGACAACGCGACTGGCTATCTGGGCCCCCAGCCATCCATGTGACGTGCTGCCGGCACCATCACAGACACAGACCCCCAATATCGTGCGTCCGTCAGGATAGCGCCGACGCACAGTAGACCACCCATCCTCACAACGGCCACCCGCGGCCATGTGCTGAGTACCGATGACGCTTACGCCCACCACTTTCCAACAAAGGCTTTGCACCATTACAGTTCCGCCCATCCCTTGATCCCCTCCAGATCAAGGTTGACTTTTTCGCCAGGGCGCGACTGAGAAACCCTAACTACCGACTTGGACAGCCACTCGAAGAATTCGCGAAAGTTCAGCCCTTGTAGCCGAAGCGGACGCCGTTTCTCCGAAAACATAGCCAAGATGGACATATCGGCAGCGGGACCGATGCCGATGGGAAACACCACGAGCTTGCCCGCCCTTTCCATCTTGCACGTCCTTGGCGCAGCTTGCATATGTTCCTGGGTCGTCGGCTGTCCGTCCGTCATAAGCACCAACCATGGCTGGAAGTAATCAACGCCCGCCTTTTGGTATTCCTGCTTTCGGGCCTCAAGACGGTCTAAAGCCAGATTCACGCCCCCGCCCAGATCGGTACACCCGCCTTGGCACATCACTGTGGGAGGGTTGCCAACCCGGTCAAGCCCCTGGAAGTCAATGAGCGTCTCAGCCGTGTCGGAAAAGGCGACGATGGCAACTTCCGCACTGGCCCGCGCGATTGGATCAGCCTGTATCGCCTCGAAGAACAGACAAACGCCGTCGTTGAGCTCCTCCATCGGCGCGCCATTCATGGACCCGGACGCATCAAGACATAGGGCGATGGGCACGCGGTTCGTTGGATTCAGAAGCAAATCTTCTGTACGCACCCTCATGAATTCACGGGACATAATGTTGCCTCCGGGCTACCATGTGAGATCATTACTTGCCAAACCAAGTGTGCATGTACTCGGCAGCTTTTTGCTGGCCGATTTGCAGACGCCTGGCGAACAGGCCAACAACCAAACCGCCGACAGCGCCGGGCAACGCCCAACTCGCTGAGCCAGCACAGAGCGCCGAGCCAGTGGCCCCGGCAACGATGCCGATTCCTCCGGCGGTGAACATAGCGGAATCCACTTTCGAGATTGACGCCCCGGCAAAGAAAATGCCGGCAATGCCGCCAAGGCTTCCGCCTCCCCAAGCCCCAGGCCCAAAACCGCTGTAGTTTCGAAAAAGCATGAATAGCAAACCATCCAGAATCGCTCCGACAGCCGTGCCAGCCGCTACGCAACCTCCTATCTCCAAAAGAGCCTTGAGTGGCGCAGCAATCGGCCAGAGCAATGGGGTCGTGTACCACTCGCCGGCACCGGGGTAGCTGCCGGGCGAACGGGTCGGCGCCTGATAACTGCCGGTTGGTGGAACAGATGCCGGTTGCTTTCTACTCGGCGCAGCGCGGCCGGCAGAGGGCATCGCGCCGTATCCGCCGCTCGGCACGTATGGTGTTCGCTGGCGTTGCGGTTGTGAACCGGATGACGAAGCCACCACCCGTGACGTTGCGGCCATTCGACGCACCGATCTCTGGAGATCGGTTTCTCCGCCCGTTGGCAACGGGCGTCCCTTACCCTCCACATATCGGAAATTCTGGGGCAGGATTGACAAGTCAAACCCATACTGGGGTGTTGGCCCTCGAAACACCGCCATGTCTTTGCTAAGGATGAGTTCGTAGTCTCGGAACAGGCGAAGCCATGTTTGCACCGGCACTCGCGGCTGGCCTCGGAAGTCGGCGTGAAAAGATTGATGAAAGGCTTCCTTCAGTGGCCGGGTGAGATGCGACCAACAGAAGCGCCATGCACCCTCCGGTGCTCCGGCCGAGGATTTCTCGCCGAGCGGATAAGGGAAGTGCATCTTCTGGATGTTCGCAGCCCCATCCGCCCCGCCTTGATGGCTGTAGGGAGGCTTTCCAGGCATCATTATCATGAACAGCAGGGTCGCAACAGCAAATAGCTCATGCTCCAAAGTGCGAAGAAACTTGCTAAAATCCTGCCCTTGAATCTCCGGTGCGACAAAGTTAATAGAACCTACTGGGCACGGAAAGCCTTGTATCTGGAAGCTGTCGCAATCGACAAAGAAGACGGAGTTCTCACTGGCAACGAGAATGTTCATCGGGTTGATGTCACCGAGAAGCACACCCATTCGATGCAGGTATTGGATCGCCTCCAGAATACGAATGGCTAGCCGTACAGACTCGCGCCGCGTCCATGTGGGATACTTGGCGAGCCATACAGTTGGAATGAACAACCCGTGCCCCAGGGGCTCACCCGAAGCGCGGGGCATCAAGAAGCCTCGGAACACCCCTTGACTGTCGTTGACCGCTGCCAGAGGCCAGCAAATGCCCGGATGAGCCACCTTGCGGCTCGCCATCAGTTCGATTTTACCCTGCGTCCCCTTGGTAAGCCGCGATTTGTGATAGATTTTGCACAGCACCCCAGCTTGATCGGTCTCGTAGACAGTGCCCTCACCGCCGCTTCCCAATTTATTGGCAAGACGCACGGGCTTTTCGTCCAGCTTGTTGTAAACGATGCCCGTTCTTTCTACGTCCTCCTTCGCGGACAGCGAAGTCTCAAGGCCTGGTTCCAGCGTCGTCGTTCTGGCGAAGGGGTGTGCCACGTTGGGATTGACCGGCAGCCGAAACCTCTGCACCGGCCGAGTTGTTCTGCCTGGCGGCAGACCTGGGTTGCCGCCGCGCGTGTTGCCGTCCCGTCCCCAAATGCGAGCCGTCCCGAGTTGTGGATCGAACCGGACTACGAGGAGACTGTGCCTCGAACCGAAACACCCGGCCTGTTTCTTGCTGTAAATCCACTCCTTGAGATCGAAATCGTTTGTCAGGACCACGATGTCATGTTGAGTAACGTGCTGCTCGACCACCCTGGATATGACGTTATCAGCAATCGTCCGGTCGTCGGACTGCTCTCCGCGAAGCTGTGCTAGTCCGCGACTGACTGCGTTCTCAACCGATTGCAACGCCGCTCTGGCAGTCTGTAGCCGATGGTCTCGCTTCTTCTCGATCTTTTGAAGCTCTTGAACGACCCGGCGAGGAATCAGCAGTTGATTGTGCTCAAAGACAGGGGCGTAGTCAGTTAGGAACTTGTCGAAGTTCCTGTGCATCAGGAAACAAGTGTCAACAAGAATCTTGTGACTCTTGAGAACGTCAAGAAGGCGATCAGGCTTAGCAAGTTCACCCATCAGGATACCCCCCGCTTGCACAGCCGTGGCGTTGCGTCAATCGCCAACTCTTCCGGTTTCAGTCGCGAACGCCGCACAAACTCGCCTCGTTAAATACCCCTCATCGCGGAATTATATTACGGCCTACGACTCCTTCAATACCCCAGAAGCTTGGCCCTCCCCGCTCGTGTTCCACGGCCGGCTCGCCAACCCGTGCTTCTGCACTGCCGGACAAGCCGGCAGCGGGACCCGTGCGGCAGCAGTGCGCAACTCTCGCCTTCAGAACGCGGCGCCGGGGTCGCGCCTTCGGAACGCGGTGCCGGGGTCGCGCCTTCAGAACGCGGTGCCGGGACATCGCCTTCAGAACAGCGAGCCGGCAATCTCGCCGCGTTCCAGGCACCGCGGGCCTTCGTGCACGGGGGCGTTCACGTAGTCGCCGACCGGGAAGGCCTCCATCTCATCGGCCGGATAGGGCCGCAAAAGGCCCTGTAGCGCGGCGGGGTCCTGAAGGGCCGGGTTCAGCCACTCCGCGTAAAACTGCGGCGGCAGAATCGCCGGCATGCGGTCGTGGATTTGCGACATCAGCGCGTTCGGGCCGGTCGTCAGAATGGCGCACGACTCCAGCGCGGAACCGTCCTCCGTCTCGCGCGATTCCCAAAGTCCGGCGAAAGCGAAGAGCCGATCATCGCGGAAGCGGATGAAGTAGGGCTGCTTGCGGCGGTCGAGACGCTTCCATTCGTAGAAGCCGTCCGCGGGGACCAGGCAGCGGCGGTAACGGAAGGCGGCGCGAAAGGCCGGCCGCGCCGCGGCGGTCTCCGCCCGGGCATTGATCCAGCCCGCCTCGGCAGGATTCTTCGCCCATTGCGGGACCAGACCCCATTGCACGCGGCTCCATTCCCTCCGCGACCCGCCGGGGGGAGCCGTATCCGCGGCCACGCCGTCGAGGGCCGCGACGGGAACCGCCCGGACGATGTCCACCGGCTGCCCCGGCGCGATGTTGTAGCGCGGCTCCAGGAGCGGCAATTCCGGCAGGCCGAAATGCTCGGCCACGGTCTTGGGATCGGTTCGCAACGTGAATCGCCCGCACATGAGGTTTCGGTCCTTTTCGGTCGCCTCGGCCGCCGGTCCCCGCGTGGCGCGAACGCGGCCGATCCGCCGGAGTGGGAACAACCGGGGATCGGACTCCGCCCCCGGCCGGCCTGCTGCCGCGTCTGCCACGGAGACCGATTTGGCGCGGGAAGTCGGTCGACCCGCAAAATCGCTACCACCATCAAAATCGTGTAGCCGTTCAGGCGCTTGCCCGGTCTGTCATTGCAACGCGGAGGCGGAGAGGCTGCTCTCGAAACGCAGGGGGCGCAGAGGACGCAGAGAAGGCAGAAGGCGAACGAAGAATTGGTAGCCCGAACTCTGCGCTCTCCGCGTTCTCTGCGTTTCCATCTTTTCATTCTACGTAGCCGTCCCCGAGCCGCTGGGAGCCGAAAAACGTTTCCGCCCATTCACTCCCGAAGGCGGCAGTCCCTTTGTCGCCGCTTTGATCGCAAGCATGAACCCAGTCCCCGTGAACAGTTACAAAATTGTATCCATTCCGCGGGCCAAGCGGCCGGATGTTGCGCGCCCTCTTCGCCATGACGTACAATTGTGGGGTTTTCGCGGCGGAATCCGGGGTCTTGATGATGGGCCTGACTGCGAGGATCGCGATGGCGTCGATCGTTTGGGAGTATCTGGAAATCGCGGTGTTGGCGGCCGTGCAGGGAGTGACCGAGTTTCTGCCGATCAGTTCGTCCGGGCACGTGATCGTGCTGGCGGCCCTGTTCGATCGTTTCGGCCATCCTCTCGACCAAAAGCTGACCATCAATATCGCCCTGCACATGGGCACGTTGCTGGCCATCGTGGTCTTCTACCGCGGACGCATCGTCCGGCTGTTCGGCAGCGATCGCCGGTTGATCGGCCTGATCCTGCTGGGCAGCGTGCCGGCGGGTTTGGTCGGCGTGGCCTACAAAGAGTTTTTCGAATCGTGGTTCGTCGGCCGATTCGGTTGGAATCCTTTGGAGGACGCCCTCTTGGCGGGGATCATGTTCGCCGTGACGGGCGGGTTGCTGATGGCGGCGGGCCGGCGGGAATCCCGGCACGGGCGCGGCGCGGTCTCCAGCCGCGAATTGACCTATCTACAAGCCTTTTGGATCGGCATCTTCCAGGCATTGGCCATCCTGCCGGGCTTGTCGCGGAGCGGTTCCACCATTGCGGCGGGGTTGTTTTGCGGTTTGAAGCGCGAAGAGGCGGCGGCCTTTTCCTTCCTGCTGGCCCTGCCCGCCATGGCCGGCGCCGGTCTCTTGGAGGCCCTGGACGCGGCCAAGGAAGCGGGCGGCACGCTCGAGGCCGGGCCGCTCGTCGTCGGCGGCGGGCTGGCCTTCATCATCGGCTGGGCGTCCCTGCGGTGGCTCATCGCGTGGCTGGAAAAAGGGCGCTTGGGCTGGTTCGCCGCCTACGTCTTCGTCCTCTCGCCGCTGGTGATCGCCTGGCGCTTGCTCTCGTAACGAGGGCCGCGGGGCCGCGGCGTGCCGCATCCGCCCGGCATCTCACTGGGCCGGCGGCTCTCCCTCGACCGCCGATTCCACGATCTCCCGCGCGAACGGCGCCGGCACGACAATCGCCAGCCCCATGCGGTGGCGGTACTTGCCGCTGCCGTAGATCAACTTGTATTCCTCGTCGATGAAATGCTGAGCGACGACGATTCCCAGGATCGAGCCGTCTTTCTTCGGCCCGCGATCGACGTCCTTGGCATTTTGCAGGTCCCAGACATAGACCGGCCCGCCGCTGTCGCCCTCGAAGGTGTTCATGTCCAACAAGAACGTGCGGCCCGGCTCGATCGGCAGCAAGGGATAGCCCGCCAAGCACCCCAAGCGAACGACCCCGAATTCCAGCGGGTTCCCCTTGAAGGCGTTGCCGTGGGGAAATCCGATGCCGCGGACCATGTCTCCCGGCTGGAGCGCAAGTCCTTCCAAATCTTCGGCCGACGCGAGGGATTCCCAGGGCAGCACGGCCGGGTTGTCCTCGTCGGAGAAGGGAACGGGGATCGCCGCCAGGTCCACCGCCGGATGTTGCCGCCAGAGGGGCTTGCCGTCGCGGCGAATCGCCAGCGGCTTGGGATTCGTCTGGAACTTGCCGTTCTCGTCCTTGCGGTGCAGGATCACGGTGCATTCATCGCCCTGCATGGCGGCGAATACATGATTCGCCGACAGCAGGACCGGCTTGCCGGCGGGAGAACGTACCAAGACCGCGGTCGCCGTGGAACCGGGGTTGACCACCTTCACGGTCGCCCAAAGGACGGTGGTGGGAAAACCCTCGGCGGCCAAGCAGGCCGGGGCCGTTCCCGCCCACGCAAAAGACAGCAGGGACACGACGATCGCGAGAGTGATGCGGGGAAGGGACATGCGTGCTTGCTCGTGTTGCAGTTGAGAGGGACATAGCCGTTCACGCCCCGGGAAGCGATGCGAAGGCCGGCGTCTGGGGGCTTCGCTGCGCTACGACCCCAGCCACCCGCCGCCGCTCGGCGCGTCTGTCGGCTTGCCCGACGGCGCGTAGGGTGGCGCGCCCGGAGCGAACCGATGGGCGTGGTCGGCGTGCGTGCGGAGTCTGCCACGCCCTTCGGTCCTGACGGACCTCAGGGACGTGTCACCCAACTCAGGGACGTGCCACGCAACTCACCGTGCCACCCAACTCACGGCGTGCAAACGTGTCGCTCGCGTCCGTCAACGATCAGGCTCCATGGCGTGAAGGGCTACCTCCACTTTAGTTGCCGCCGCCGGCGCTTTCATGCGTGGGAACTCAGGCGAGGGATCGCCGATTTCGACGCGGCCTTGGTCCGCGGAGGTCGTCCCGCGGCCGAATGCAAGGCAAGGGCGCAAAAAATCGGCCGAGGTTCCGTGAAAAAGAACCCTCGGCCGGACCTGCGGAAATGCCGGTGGTCACGGGGCGACTCCGTCGAACATCGCGGTCGGCGATGGCTCACGGATTGGCGGCCGGGGCCGGGGCGGCGTTTTCCTGCGCCGAAGCCCCCGCAGCAGCGGCTTCGGCGCCCGCGGCATTTTCAGGGTTCGACTCCGCGTTGGGCGACGCCGGCGGTTCAGCCGGGGCCGGGGCGGCCTCCTCACCCGCCGGGGCGGAGGGCTGGGCGGCTTCCGCCTTGGCCTTCTCCAGCTCCGCTTTCATGGCCTCCACCTGGGCCTTCGCTTCGTTGACGGCTTGCTGCTGCTTTTGCAGCTCAGCCTGGGCGGCGGCCAGCTTGTCCTGCTCCGCCTTGACGGCCGCGGCGGCCTGCTCCGCCTGGGCCTTCGCCGCCTGAGCCTTTTCCATCTCGGCCTTGGCTTGAGCCAGGAGGGCCTCGGCCTCGGCCTTGACCTTGGCCGCCTCCTCCTTGACCTTGGCCGCCTCTTCGTTGGCCTTGGCGGCGGCCGCCATGTCGGCCTTGGCCTCCGCGGACGCCTTCTCCGCATCCGCCTTGGCCTTGAGGGCGGCTTCGGTTTCGCCGCGAATTTGGGCCAACGCCTTGGCCGCCTCTTCCCTCACGGAATTCAAGGCCTGCTCCACGGCCGCCTTCACGGCCTCGGCCTGGGCCTGGGCGGCCTCCGCGGCCGCTTGCGCCTCTTCCGCCTCCTGCTTGGCTTGCTCGGCCTTTTCCCGCTCGGCCTGCAAGGCCAATACAGCGGGATGGACGCGCCGGCACGCCCGCCTTCTCATCAGGCCGAACGGCCCGGCCCACGCGGCGTCGGCGGTCATCGACAGGATGATCAGCGCCGAGGCCGCAATCCACACGGCTCTTCGCATCGTCGCACCTCCTTTACAAAACAGAAACGCGAGGGCTGCACCCGGACGCCGCCGTCCGGGATCGGCCCCGATATCTCTGGGATGGAGTGTCGGCCGGGCAAACCGTGTCCTCGAGCTTCTCGGCGGTCCGCCGCGGCACGATGGTTTCGAGGCGGGAATATCCCCAACGATGCCTCCGTGCCGTCTTCTGTGCAATCATAATTCAAGCCCCCGCCGATTTCACGTCCAGAATGCCTTCCCCCGGAATTTCTCGCTATGCCGGTCGCCTGGCCGCCTGGAAAATGCCTGGGTGGCGGAGTGCGGAATAATCCGGTCGCAGAGTGAAAAATGGTTGCGCGGCCGCCTGGAAAATGCTTGGATGCCCGCCTGGAAAATGCCTGGGTGGCTGGGGTCGGAGCGCAGCCCCCAGTCACCCCGCCCCGTGCCAAAAGCGGTGGGTCGCGTACCGGACGGGGCGGAGCGCGTCCCTCCGTAGCCGGCGGAGTTGAGGCTGCGGCGCGAGGAGAGCCACGCTACGTCGTGGCCGAGATCAACGCGAGCGGCTCGCCTTCCGCCCGGAATTTCTCGCTTTGCAGCTCGACATGCGGTAATATGAACGGATGACGTCGGTACGGTTCGGCGCGGCGAGCCGCCGCGCGGGTTTTTTCGGTGAGATCGAGCGATGTACCGGATACGGCAAATGCGAGCCGGGCGATTAGCGGCCGCGGCAGTCATCGGCGGTTTGGTCGCGACGACCTGCTTTCCCGCGTGGGGGCAGTTCAATCCCATGCAAGGTCCGATGCAAGCCCCGATGCAAGGTCCCATGCAAGGTCCCATGCGCCGGCCGCAAGAAGGCCCGCGCGGCGCCCTGCCCATGGCGCAAGCCCAGCGAATCGAGGCCTCGGGCATCGTGGAGGCCGTGTCGCCGCAAGGGATTCGCATCTTGTCGCCGACGGGCCAACCCTGGGAACTGGTGCCGGCCAAAGGGTGCAAACTGACCTTGACCGGCAAGGCCATGCCCGACGTCTTGCGGCCGGGAATGTTCGTGCTGTTTACCGCCGAGGTGGAGAAGAGGACCGGAACCGTGGCGGAACCGGTCGCGGCGCTGATTATTTGTTCGGCCGACCAGAAACATATGCCTGGCGTTTTTCCCGAGGGCACGCGACCGAGCGAAGGGGGCGAGGGCGGAGCGAACGTGCAGGGGATGCCGGGCGGTGTTCCCGGGGGGCTCCCCGGCGGATTGCCCGGCGGGGGATTCGGCGGTCCCCTGGGCGGCGAACAGTCCACGAATCCGCGCCGCCGACCGCCGCGACAGCCGCGCGGCCTGCCCGATTCCCCGCCTTCGGAACGCTTCGAAATCTGCGGACGCATTACCAACATCGCCAAGACGGGCGGCAAGATCACCGTCGCCGTGCCCAACCAATACATCCGCGCACCGATCACCTTCGAGCTGGCGGAGAACGCGGACATCAGCCTGGAACTGAGCGGGCAAGAGGCCGCCCCGCTGATCCGCAAGGGAGCGAGGGTGGAAGGCAAAGGCACGCAGATCGGCCCTTCCGCCGCTCGGATTTCGGAATTGAATGTGGAACTGGTCGAGCCGCTGACGTTCGCGGAACCGAGGAAGGCGGCGGCCGGCCGAGAGGCTCCGCGGGCCAGGGAACGGACGCGGGCCGCTGATCACGAAGGCGAGGAAAAGGCCCCGGCCGCCGAAAACGCGGAGAATCAGGCCGAACCTCCCGCCGCTGCCGAAGGGGCTGCCGAAGGGGCCGCCGAAGCGGCTGCCGAAGCGGCCGCGGAAGGGGAAAAATAGCTTGGGCGTTCTTTCCCCGCCATTCTCGGCCCGGCCGAGGGGCGGAGGTCGTGGCATCAATTCGGCGTGCCGACGGGTTGCTCCCTCGCCCCCGCGGCGCTATCTTCGTACCACTCGGCCAGCGTCTTGCCGCCGGTGGACATCTTCAACAGAGGCGCCAACTCGGCGTACATCTCGTCCACGTCGCGGAGCACGGCCGCCGGCTCCGGACCGTCATCGCCGAGCAGGTTGCGGTACCATTGCTGGAAGATTTGCCACTCGTGCCAAGAGCCGTCGCTCCCCGCCGGGAGCATGGCCGACAGCCCCATCACCGCCTCGCCCAATTCGCGTTCCCCCAGATCTTCCGACGGGGGGATCACGTGCTGCTCGATGAGCCGGCCGAACCGGGCGGGAAGATTCCACTGCCGGGCCATCATTCCGCCCGCCTCCGCGTGCGTCCAGCGGCAAACGGCCTTCTCCACGGTGGAGAGCCGCCGCCGGCCGCCGTCACGCGCGGCCAGAAATTTGACGTAGATCTCCGGGACCTCCTTGGCCAACAGCGGAACCGCCATGTCTTGCAGCAACGCGGCCGCAAACAGCTCATCAGAATCGGACGCCCCGAGAATGCGGCCCAGCTCCCGAGCGAAGAGCGCGCGGCGGAGCGAATCCCGCCACAGCCCCTTGACATCGAAGGGGCCGGACTTGGGGCTGGGAATCAGGCTGAACACCGCGCTCCACAACACGAAGTTCTTGATCGTCTTCATGCCCAGCAAGGTGATGGCCTGCTGGACGCTGGCGATCTTGCCCGGAAAACCGAAGTACGACGAATTGACGAACCTGAGCAC
>JAAZNR010000668.1 GCA_012798155.1 Thermogutta sp.
CATGGTGACCTCCTATTGAAAATGGAAAACGTGTTGGCTGCGCCTCCACCGCCGGCTCACGCCGGCGGCTCCAATCTCGTTTTTGGCACACGAACCCGGCCGGCTCATGGATGCAGAACACAAACGTTATGCACAAGGCGGTCGGGCGGCCGGGGTCGTAGCGGCCGGGTAGCTGGGGTCGTAGCGGTCGGGCGGCCGGGGTCGTAGCGCTCGGGTGGCCGGGGTCGCAGCGGTCGGGTGGCTGGGGTCGTAACGGCCGGGTAGCTGGGGTCGCGGCGGCCGGGTGGCTGGGGTCGTAGCGGAGCGAAGCCCCCAGACGCCCCTCTTCGCCCCGCCTCCACCGCCGGCTCACGCCGGCGGCTCGTATCCGCCGTTTATGCTTGCATCAAGCGCTTTCACCCGGCCGGCTCACGCCGGCGGCTCCAATCCGTGCCGCAGGGCCAACGTCTCGCGCGACATCGCGCCGCAGCGGAAGAGCACGGCGTCGGCCTGGGCCTCCTTGAGCCGATCTCGCACGGCCAGCGGGGGCGGCACCGCCTCGACGGCCACCCGGCGGAGCACGTCCTCCGGCAGGCGTCCGGCCCGCGCGGCCGCGCTCAGCACCCGCCGCATCACTCGCAAGTCGTCCTCGATCATTTCCTGCTGCAAGCGTTGGAACATCCGCACGGCCGGCCCCTCGGCCACCAGGGTGGAGGCGTAATTGGCGTTGGAGGCGTCGCTGGTGAGCATGAACTCGGGCATGACCAGGCGGCTGGCGATGGCCCGCAATTCGGCCTGAAGCAGCGTCACGTACCGCGCGGCATCGATGGCGGAGGCGGGGAATTCGTATTCCGTGCCGGCCGCGGCGTCCAGCACCGTGCCGGGGGCGAAGAACAAGCGGGGGATGCCGCCGGGCGTTTGCGGGTGATCGTCGGCGGTTTCCGCGGCGAAGCGTTCCACGGCCGCCTTGCTCGCCCGCGAATGCTTGCGGATCAAGGCCACCGCCGATTGCACGCCCGCCACCACGCTCATATTGCGGAGCAGCTTTTCCGCCCGGCGGAGGTTCTTGCGGACGGGGTAGAACAGCGGCAGGCCGCGCTTGATGTTCGAATCCACGTTGGCCTTGCGATGCTGGACGGCGTCGGCTTCCACCCATCGCCCGCCGATCCAATAGCCCAGCACCCGCTCCACGTCGCGGGGATCGGTTTGCACGCCGAAGCCGGCGGCGGGGTCGTCGCGGCGGTCGGCGGGGCCGGCCACCTCCTCCGGCTCCACGAAGCGGACCTGGAGCCGCCCCTCCGCGTCGGCGAAGAACCGCAGAAAGACCTCGCCGTCGCGGTCGTAGCGCCGCAGGATTTCCTGCTGCCGCCGATGCCAGCGGTTCTCCTGGAGGAACTCGTCGAGGACTTCCTGGGCGGCGGCCGCCGGACCCGCCCCCTTGCCGTCCGCAGCCTCCGAATCCCCGCCCGCGATGCGCGGCACCGCACGATAGCGATGGCCCGTCCCCACCACGTAGCTGATGCGGTTTTCGTGGCCGTTCACGGCGAATTCGTTTTCCACGGCCAGGGCGCGGCAGCTTCGGCGAATCTCGGCCAGTTCGGCTTCATTGCGAAAGGGGACCGTGCAATCGCCCCGGCAGCGCATCTCGCCCGGCGAGAACTCGCTCCAGGGGTCGTCGAAATCGGGGTCCACCCAGGGTGAAGACCCCGCCAGCCATTCCCGCAGCCACGGTAGCAGCCCACGTACCCTCGCCATGCCTCGTCCCCCTCGTGTTTCCGATTCTTCGATGCGGATCGCGTTTTCTGTGCGGATCGTGTCTTCAACGCGGATCAGTTTTGGATGTCGGTCGTTTTTTGGAGCAGATCCAGTAACCGTTCACGCCCCGGCCCGACCTGTGTTTGAAACGCAAAGGTCCAAACGGCACGGATTTGAAACGCAGAGGGCGCAGAGGACGCGGAGGAAGTGGAAAAGGAACAAGATGACGAACAACTTGCGGCCGCAATTCAGCCTTTTCTCCGTCTCTGCGTTCTCCGCGCTCTCCGCGTTTCCAGCCTTTCATTCCCGCCTGCGTTCTCTGCGTTTCCATCCCTTCATTCCCCGAAGCCCAAAACTTTCCAGTTCCGGCCGGGTGACTGGGGGCTGTGCTCCGCTTCGACCCCAGCCACCCGTCGGCTCGTCCGCCGCCGTTCGCCGCGCGGCGCGGACCCGGCGGCTACCAGGGGATTCGCCCCACGACCCGCTCGCCGGGCCGCGGTCGCGTCCATTCCTCGGCCAGGCGGAGCGCCATCTCCAGGGCGTCCGGGCCGTCGTCGTGCTCGGCCAAGGGGAACATCCGCAGTTGCTCCACCAGCAGCCGCGTGCCGGGCGAATCGCGGCGGAACCGCAGGCGGCGGCAAGCCAACAGCGGCCCCAGCCGGCGGATGCGGATCAGCTTGGGGACGTGATTGCGGATCAGCCACGGGGCGCAGCTCGCCAATCCCCGCGCGCGAAAGGCCCGCAAAAGCGGCTCCGCCAACAGCTCCTGAAACTGATTGGCCTCCACGCCGAAGGCCTGCACGCCGTGCCTCAGGCACCAATCGGCGGCGTCCTCGACCATTTGGGCGACGCCCCGCCGCGCCAGGTCGGCTTCCACGTAGATTTCGCCGGAGGGGGTCTCCGCCGCCAGGACCAAGGCCGAATAGTCGCCCTGCCGCCCCTCGCTCCCCTTGCTGGGGTCCAGGACCGCCACCCGCCACAGCGTCTCGCCGGGAAAGGCGTCGAACCAAAGGTGATCGGCGAAGTATTCGTCGGGCCATTCGCAATACTCGGGCGAGACGGGGGAGTTCTGCTTCTCTCGGGCGAAGGCGGCCGCGCCGATCTCCGCCCGCAGGCACATCAAGCTATAAAGGTCCTCGCGCTGCGGCCACAAGACCTTGGCCCCGGCCTCCATTTCGGCACGATGTTCGAGGTAGAACCGCCGCGCCGCGCGGGCCGCCTCGGGCCGGTCGGGCTGACGGTAGAGCCGTTCCCACTCGGCCCACAGCTCGCTTGCCTGGGGCGGGCGCTCCAGGGCGCGAAAGACCCACGACCGCCAGCCCGGCGTCCGCGTCAATTCCATGCCCAGGGCCTCGCCATGCAAGGCCGTGGCCAAATGCACGACGTTGGTTTGGGGACTCCCCGCCGCCAGCAACGTGCCGTGAAACCACAGCCGGGTCCTTTCCCGCAGCCGGGGGGAGAGCATGTGCCTCTCGCTTTGCAGGTCGTCGGCCACGATCAGGGTGGGGCGGTCCATCCGCCGCCGCTTCCCGCGCATGGCCTGACCCGTCCCGAAGGCCTCCCAGGTCGCGCCGTCCTCCAGCGTCACGCGATCCGCGCGGCGCCGCAAGCGGCGAATGCGGGGATAGTCCCGCCGCAACGCGCGGTTCTCCTCCAATTCCGCGGCGATGTTCTCCAGGTGCGCGCGGGCCTGGCGACGCCCGTCGGAGACCAGCCAGACGTAGCGTTCGCCGCCCTCCAGCACGGCCCAAAGGGGATAGCCCAGCGAGGCCAGCGTGGACTTGGCGGAGCCGCGGGGGGCCAGGACGTTCAATTTGCCGCCCCGCCGCCGCGACATGGCGACCAGCTCTCCCGCCACGACCACATGCATGCGCGAGGGCGGCAGCCGGAAGTGCTCGGGGAGATAACGCCGGCACCAGGCGAGCAGGTCGCCGCGTTCGGTCGCCGCCGCTTGCAGGCGCCTTGCCCGGCCGTGCCGCCGCGCGATCTCGCGATACAGCGTATCCGCCCAAACTCCCTCGCAGTCCACCGCCGCCGTCCCTCCTGCATGATTCCACGAAACGCCCGCCGCGATCCCTTTCTTTTTTTTGGTAGCCGTTCACGCCCCGCGAAGCGATGCGAAGGCCGGCGCCTGGGGGCTTCGCTGCGCTACGACCCCAGCCACCCGACGCTACGACCCCAGCCACCCCACCGCCGCCGTCCCTCCTCCCCGCTTGCGCGAAACGCCCGCCGCGATCGGCCTCGTTCCCATGTGCGCGGCCGTCATTCCGTCTCCTCGTCCGGCATGTCTTGGGTCTCGATCTCGTGCCGATCCTCGGCCTCGTCGTCGCCGGCGTCGTGCGTCCCGGTGCCGGGTTTGGCGCCCAGGTTGCGGGCCAGCGCGTGCAGCCGCCGCAGGATGTTTTTGCGGTACTTGGCGGCGGGGACCTCCTCCACGATCAGGGCGGCGAATTCGGCCAGCAGTTCGCGGACTTGATCGGCGGTCAAGAGGTCGGCCTTGCGGGGGGCGAACTCCTCAGGGTTGAGGCGTTCCAAGGCCCAGGCCGCCGCCCGCCAGTAAGGCTCCTTCCGCGCCGCCGCGGCGATGTTCTTCATGAACAGGATTTGGGCCTTCAGTTCGGCCTTGCGCAACTCCTCGGCGAAGGCGGCGTCGCGCTGGGCGGTGCGTTGAATGGTGGAAGGCGAGCAACCCACGTAGCGGGCCGCCGTCCGCCGGCTGCATCCCACGCTGAGGATCGCCAGGACTTCGCGTTTGCGGTAGTCATCCAATCCCTTGGCCGTGTTTGCCATGCTTGCCGCGTTGCTCCCCTGAGGATTACCGAGGGCGAGGAAGGCCGGGCCCCGCCGCGCTTGGACTTTGCCGTGCAGAGGAATCCGCCGCGTCGGCGGGCGGGCGTTCAGGCCAGGTAGCGAAAGGACACGACGGCCCGGCCCCACGAACCCGCATAGCCCGGCAGGCCGCCGGGGCGCGAGCCGAGCTTCCGCACCGCGGTGGTCGCCCACTTGGGCGAGCGCCGGCAATGACTGATGACGGCGGGATGGGCGGCCGTGATGGTGACGCGGCGTCCCCCGCGGGCCGTCCAGTCCGCCACGGCATCCAGGAATGCCCCGCCGATGCCCATCCCCTGATACTCCGGTAAGACCACCAATCGGCTGATGCGTCGCACGCCGGCGCGGCCCGGCATGGGGGCCGTCGCGCAGAATCCCGCCGCTTCACCCTCCCAAACGGCCAGGTAGCACCGCGCGGCAACCGGCAGCGAGCCGCTCAAATAGTGATGACGCCGATAGGCCCGCCAAGCCTCGCGCCGGCAAGGAACGATCTCCACGCGGATCGGCGGTCGTGGAAGGCACCTCCTGGCGAAATGCTTCGCCGCCATGTCGAGGACCCAGTCCGGGGCCAGCCAATCCGTCACGTCGTAATGGCAGGTCACGGCCACGAAGCGGCAGGGGAGGCGGCCTTCGCGAATCCGCCGGGCCGTTCCCGCCGCAATCGCCCGCGCCGCCTGGCGATCCACCACGCTCGTGAATTCGTCGCACACCACCAAGGGCAAGCGGCGGTCGGCCTGAGGCGGCAACAGGGCGTGCCACGGCTCGCCCTCCGTCGCGGCGGAGTCGCCCGGCTTGGGTGCATCCATCGTCGAGGCGGAAGCCGTTTGCTCCGCCGGTCCCGCCGCCGTCCGCGACCTCCCGGCCTGGGCCGCGCCCTCCGACCGTGCCGCCGGCTCCGCGCCGCGGCGGGGGTCCAGCGCCTCCGCGAAGAGCCGCGCCAAATCGCACCTCGCCCGTTCGCCGTTGCTCAGCACGTGGTAGGGGCGGAGCCAGGCGGGCGGCGAGGCGAAGCCCACCGCCGTCAACAGCCCGGCCGCCTGTTTCAGCGGCATCCCGTCGAAGACCTCGATCACCGCGCGGTCGCGCGGCCAATCCGCCTCCGCGGCCAAGCGCTCGCCGAAGAGGCGCCGGGCCAGCGTCGATTTGCCGCTCCCCGAGGGCCCCACGATCAGCCCGATCCGCCAGTCCTCGCTCTGCGGCGGGATGTCCACGACGAACCGTTCCCGGAGTTTTTCCCCCAGGGGCACGTCGAACATGCCGGCCGCCTGTTGGACGCGAAAACTCGGCCGGACCGCCGATTCCAGCGTGATCTCGAATCGCATCTTTCGCCCTCTTCCGCGGTTCACAGATTGACCAAGCGGCAGGAGAAACCCTCGCCGGTCAGCCGCTCGAACAGTTCCCGCTGCTGATCCTCGTCGCGGCACTGGACCACGATTTGAAAGACGTCGGGGAGGGGCGGCTCGCTCTCGCCGTCCGCTTCGCCCGCCGCGTCTCCGCCGCCGTTCGCCGCCGGGTCATCGCCGGCCAACTCGTCCAGCAGCGTTTGCAGGCCGGGATGGGCCGTCTCCACGTCCGACAGCAGGTCGCGGAGCACGTCCTCGTTCTTGCCGGCCAGGTTCGCCAGGGGGTCGAGCACGGCCAGCAGCTTGGCCGCCTCTTCCGCCGAAACGTCCAGCACCAAGACCGGCACCAGGGCCTCCGGCGTGGTCTCCGCCCGCAGATGGCCGTCAATCAACTCCAGCGAGCCGTCCTCCAACTCGCGGGCCAGCAGGGCGTCGGCGTAGCCGATCTCGGCCAGTACGCCGCGGAGGGCCTCTTGCTGCCGCTTGGGATGCGTCCGCCAGTTGCGGGGATTGGGCCGCAGGGACTTGGCCGGCACCCGCCGCAACTCCTTGATGCGATCACGGATGTGCATGGTTCGCCTCTCACGGAGTTTTCACCGCCGGTTCACGGAACCGATGCAAAACGCGAAACTTGTGCACAACGCGCCAGCGCGAGTCCGGGTGGCTGGGGTCGCAGCGAAGCGAAGCCCCCAGACGCCCGTTCACACGCCCCTTCCGCCAACGGTTCACGCCGGCGCCTCACGTTACTGGTGCGTCGGGGTGGCTGGGGTCGCAGCGAAGCGCAGCCCCCAGACGGCCGCTCACACGCCTCTTCCGCCAACGGTTCACGCCGGCGGCTCATGCCTGGCGTTTATGCTTGCTTCGCGACGCTGCCACCACCAGCTTACGCTGGTGGCTCACATGTTAGCGCAATGACGTTTCGGCGTGTTTCCACCCAACGGCTTACGCCGGCGGCTCATCCAGCGCCGACGAAAACGTCGTCTCGGCCAGGGGGCAGGCGACGGCTCGGCAAACCGTCCGATCTTGCACCGAGCCGGCCTCGCGGCCGCTTCGCCCCTCCCACCGCGCCTCCAGCGATTCCAGCTTGCGGCGCAAGTCCTGAAGCGTGCTGAGGACCACGGCCAGCCGGGCATGGACCGTCATCAGCCAGGGCAATAGCAGCATAAGCCAGGTGGAAAACAGCCCCAGAATCAGGCCCCATCCGGTACTCG
>JAAZNR010000078.1 GCA_012798155.1 Thermogutta sp.
GAAACGGATTGGGCGGCCATGGAGTTTCTGCTTGCCGCCTATCGCCCCAGGCGGTTGCGGCTATTTTTGCAGGAACTGCTCTTGCTCTTGGCGAGGGTGGCCCTGATCGTCTGCTTGGTCTTGGCGGCGGCGGAGCCGATATGGCGGGGGCTGCCCGCCGGAACCGCGGCGTCCTCTCGTACCCATCGCATCTTCGTGATCGACGCTTCCTTGTCGATGTCGGCCGAAGAAGGGGGAACAACGCGCTTCGAAGCCGCTAAAGCCGCCGTGGTGCGGGAATTGGAATCGGCCGCCACGGGGGACGCCTTCTCCCTGATCCTAGCGGCGGGCGTTCCCGATTTCGCCCTTGCCGGCCCGATCTTCGACCGGCAGGCATTCCGCGAGGAGGTTCGGCGACTGCAACCCACGGACGGCCGGGCCGACTGGGCGCAGGCCTTGGCCCGGTGTCGGGAATTGATCGCCACGGTCCGGGAAGAGTCGCCGCGGCCCGTTCAAACCGAAGTGCTATTGGTGACGGATTTGCAGCGGGCATCGTGGCCGGCGGCCGCGGGGACGGCCTCCTCGAGCGTGCCCGCGGCTCTTCAGCGCGAGGCACGGCTCCTCGCCGAGACGGCGCACCTCGCCGTATTGCCCGTCTCGTCCGAGGGGTGGCGGGACAACGTGGCGGTAACGGACTTGGAGCTGGAATCGGGGGGCATGACCGTGGGCGAGGAGGCCGTGTGGAGGGCCGTCGTCCGCCGCTATGGGCCGAATCCCGCGACCGCGGCCTCCATCCAGTGGTTTCTCGACGGCAAGCTGGTCCGAGAATCGACCCTCCCTTGGAACGGCGAAAGGCGGAGGGAGGCGATGTTGACCTACCGCTTCGACAGTCCCGGTGAGCACGAAGTCGAGGTGCGAATCGCGCCCGATGCCTTGAAGGGCGATGATACGCGGCGGTTCGTCCTGCCGGTGCGTCCGGCCGTGCGGGTCTTGTGCGTCGACGGCCGACCGTCGAATGTGCCCTTTCAAGGGGCCGCCGACTACCTGCGTCTCGCGCTGCAGCCGGGCGAAGAGGAAGGATTTCGGCGCGTGGCCGTGGAGACGGCGACCGAAGGGGCCTTCCACGAAATCGACCTGCTGCCGTTCGATGCGGTCTTCTTCTGCGACGTGGCGGAGTTTACCGAATCGGAAGCGGCCCGATTGGACGCCTTTCTGAGCCGCGGCGGCGGCGTGGCTTTCTTTCTCGGGGAGCGCGTGCGGGCGGAAAACTACAATCGCGTTTTGGCCGCGGCACGGGAGGGACAACGGCGGCTGCTGCCCGCGGGCTTGGGACCTGTCATTCGGCGCGACGCCGTCTCGGCCGATCCGCTGGGTTACCGCCATCCTCTATTGCGGGCGTTTCAAGGGCGGGAATCGGCCGGACTATTGACGACGCCGGTACACGCCTATTTTCGCCTGGAAGAGATCGCCGCTTCGAATGCCCAGGTTGCTCTGGCCCTGGACAACGGCGACCCGTTGATTGTTACGGAGACGGTCGCCCCCGGTCGCGTCATCCTGACGGCCACGACCGCGGATCGGACTTGGACGGCGTTTCCGATTTGGGCCGACTACGTGCCTATGGTCCATGAGATGCTGGAGTACTTGTTGGAACCCAGGCGAGCGCGGCGCAATGTGACGGCAGGGGAGACGATCGGCGAGGTCCGCCATTTGAAAAACCTCTTGCAATCAGTGGACGTTGAGATCGTTACTCCGGACGGCCGGCGCATTCGACGCGCCGCCGGGCTGGAAAAAGCGATGCTGCGGTGGAGTTTTGACGGCACGGCGCGAGCAGGGTTCTACCGGGCGGACCTGCGGCCCCCGGAGGTTGTGGAGGGGGTGGCGGCTTGTGCCTTCGCGGTGAATCCGCCGGCCGAGGAGAGTGACCCGGCCGCCTGGCTGCCCAACGAATTTCCCGATCGCGTCCTGCCCGGCGTGCCGGTCGCGATGCGAAGCGGCACGGACCGGCGTCAAGCTTCGGGCGAAGCCGTCGCCGGTTACAACCGGGCGGCGCAGTGGTTACTCCAGCTCGCCTTGCTGCTATTGGTACTGGAAATGATGCTGGCTGTGAGGTCGGGGTGAGGTCGGGGAAACCGGTGAATCAGAGAATCGTCGAAAATGGACGTTCCATTTTGGCTGCAACGGTGGATAGGGGCGGGGACCTCGCCGGGCGAAGGCGTGGCGGTCAAGCTCAACGCGCACTGGCCTTGGCCCGTTTGGGTCACCATCGTGGCGGTTCTCGTCCTGTTCGTCTTCGTGATTCGGCTGTACCGCCGGGAAGAAGGCGAGATTTCTCCCGCGGGCCGGGCAGGCTTGATCGCGATCCGCTTGGCGGCGGCGGCGGTGGTCTTGGCCATGCTCGGGCAATGGTCATTGACGATCGAGCGGACCGGCTTACCAACCTTGGCGCTGGTCTGTGATGACTCGGCCAGCATGGCGCTGCAGGATCAGTATCCCGAGGCGGAAAGGAAGTTGCTGGATCGCGCTTTGGCCGATTTAGGGAAAAAGGCCGGGCGATTCGAAATCGTCCGGCGAATTCTGTCAACCCCGCCGGACTCGGCGGCTCAGTGGAGCCGTGAATATCGAGTCCGCGTCTTCTTTCTGGAGGGCGGCCGCGGTTTCGACTGGAACTCCGCCGGCGCCAAAAGGGCCTTGGCGGAGGTGCAGCCCGTTCGCGAGACGTCCCCGCTGGGAGAAGCCGTGCTTGCGTCGCTGGATTCCCTTCGCGGAACCCCGCCCGCCGCGGTGGTCGTCTTCTCCGACGGCGTTTGCAACGAAGGGCCGGATTGGAAGGAGACGGCGGCGGAACTGCAACGGCGCGGAACGCCGCTCTTCTTCGTCGCGGTGGGCAGCGCGGGGAGCAATCGCGACATTCGCCTGACCGATCTTCGCATGGATGACACCGTCTTCCTTCACGATGTCGTCTTTGCCGATGTGCGCATCGTCGCCGACGGCTATTCCGACCGCACGGTGCCGATTCGCATCGTGGACGAGGCGACTAATTCAACGTTGGCTTCCAGTGAGGTCGCGGTAAAGGGCGATTCATTTGCCGGCAGCGTTCGCTTGGCATTTCAGACGGACCGGGTGGGCACGTTGGACTTGCGGATCGAGACGCCGGTTCAAACCGGAGAGTTGCGCGAGGAGAACAATGTTCTGCGGCGTTCGATACACGTGCTGGATGAGCCGATCCGCGTGCTGTACGTGGAGCGGGCGCCCCGGTTCGAATACCGCTATCTCCGCAATCTCCTGCTTCGCGAGCCGAGCGTGTCGTTGGATTGCGTCTTGCAGTCGGCGGATCCGGAATATGCGGCCGACGCCAAGGGCGTCTTGCCGGGCGTGCCGATGCGCCGCGATGAGCTGTGGCGGTACGACGTGATCATGCTGGGCGACGTCGATCCCGGTTGGTTTCCACGGTCCACCTTGGAGGACATCGCGGAGTTCGTTCGCGATTCCGGGAAGTCCGGCGCCGTACTCTTCATCGCCGGAGAGCAATTCATGCCGGCGGCCTTTCGGGACACTCCCCTGGCTTCGCTGTTGCCGTTTGAGAGCGAGCAAGTGCGGCCGGCTGATGCGGCGGGCAAGGTCGGCCCGACGCGAGTCGTGCCCACCGAAATAGGGATGGGAAGCCCGGGCATGCAATTGGCCCTGGATCCCCGGCAGAACGCGGCGATTTGGGAGTCCTTGCCCGACCTGTATTGGTACATGCCGCTCGGCGAACTCAAGCCCGGCGCGCGGGTATTGACCGTCCATGGATCGGAACGCCGCTGGAACGGAGACCCCGTGCCGCTCATCGTATTCCAATACGCGGGCGGCGGCAAAGTCCTGTTCCACGCCATCGACGAGACCTGGCGATGGCGATACCGCGGCGGTCAGCCCTGGTTCAGTCGCTACTGGGTCCAGACTCTCAGGTTCTTGGCGCGGGGAAAGTTGGAACGCGAGCGGGGGACCACGCTGGAGACCAACCAGCGGGTGTATCGGCCGGGAGAGCCGGTGATTCTGCGGGCCGTTTTCCGCCCCGGCGAAGGCACGCCGGTCCCCGGTGATGCGCTCACCGTGGTTTTGGAACGCGACGGAGCGGCGCGATCCCAATTGCGTCTGGAACGCCGCGGTTTGGCCGGTCATGTCTTCGAAGGCAGGGCGGAGGCCCTCTTGCCGGGCGGGTATCGGGCGTGGATCGCCGCTCCCATCGTCCCCGAGCCGCTGCCGGCGGCGAATTTCGAAGTCCAGCCGCCCCGCAGGGAAATGGAGGAGCCGGAGCCTGATTTTGTGGGAATGCAAGAGGCGGCGAAGACGACGGGAGGGGCTTTTTTCCGCCCCTGGCAACTGTCGCAACTGAGCCGGACCCTCCCGCCCGGTCAATCCGTTGCCGTGGAGCGGTTGCCTCCCGTCAGCCTTTGGAACCGGCCGGGGATTCTGTTGCTCTTATTCGGGCTTTTGACGGCCGAATGGTTGATCCGAAAGTCGCGCGGACTGGCGTAGAATGAACGAAGGGCGAGAACGCGGATCGGCCGCTTACCGTCGCCAAGAAGCCGGCGGGCGAGCGCGCCGCCTCGCCGAAGACTTCGTGAATGGGTGGTCACGCGTCCAATAGTATTACTTGTGGCGAGCGCGCCGGCTCGCCAAGGGCTTCGGGAATGGGAATGAAATCCGCTTCGGCATGACCGTCGCCGGGCATCGTCGCGGGGGATCAATGAGCGAACGCCTGCTTCGAGAGATCGAGATACTGCGCGGCCGCCTCAGGCGGGTGGCGATCTTGCGCGCCGGCGGCTGGACGCTCTTTGTCGTGATCTTGGCCGGGCTGGTCTTGGGCAGCGCGGACTATCTCTTCCGTTTTCGGGAAGGCGGAATGCGTTTTTTATTGACCGGCGTCTGGCTGGCGGTTGCGATCGAGAGCGTCCGCCGTTGGGTGGTGCCGGCACTTGCGTCGTCTCTCCAACCCGTCGCTCTGGCGATTTGGGCGGAAAGAGTATTTCCCGCCTTTCGCGGCAAGCTGGCCGCGGCTGTGGAATTCGCCGGACTCGTCTCAGGTGATTCAGGTGATGCCGCGGAGCGTGCCGATACCGGGGCGGAGTCCGCGGCCTTGCGTTCCGCCGCCTTGCGGGAAGCCGAGCTGCTAATGCGATCCGGGCCCCCGCCGTGGCCGTTGCCGTGGCGGGAAATGTGGTCGGCGCTCGGCCTGGCCGCGGCGGCCCTCGTCGTGCTAGGCGCGCTGGCTTGGGCGAATCCCGTTGCGGCCGGGACCGCGGCCGCGCGCCTACTGAACCCCTTCCTGGATCTTCCCTGGCCGCAACGGACGCATCTGGAGGTGGAATCGTATCCCGATCGGATTGCAAAGGGATCCACGTTTGAGGTCGTGGTCAAGGAGGCCTCGGGACGACTGCCGGAGGACGTGACGATCGACTACCGCTGGATCGGCCGAGAAACCCTTCCGGAGGAATCGTACCCCATGGAGCGGCTTGGATCGACGGCCAGGCACCGGCGCGAAAACGTGTCGCATTCGTTCGACTTCCGGGTCCGCGGCGGAGACGATGTGGACGGGGAATGGCACCGCGTCATGGTGGTGGAGGCCCCGAGAATCATTCATTGGACGCTGCGGCTCGTCCCGCCCGACTATACGGGTTGGCCGGTTGAGAATAGCGACGGGGCGATCAAGGCCCTGGTGGGCACGCGAGTTCTGCCGGAGGGACGGGCGGATCGCACCTTGCGTAGAGCGAGAATCGAAGTCTCCGGCAGCGAACCGTTCGATTTGGCGATCGGCCGCGACGGCAAGTCCTTCGCTTTGGCTCCCGAAAAGCAAGACGATGTATCGCGCCGGCCGGCGGGTTCGGGCGGCGCTCACCCGCCGGAACCTGCTGCCGAGGGGGCGTCCTCGCCGTGGGTTGTGCGAGAATCGGGCAGTTACCGCCTGTTTGTGGAGGCAACCGACGGGACCACCAATCCCGAACCGCCCCGCTGGGAGATTCGGGCGGTGGTCGATGAACCGCCCACCGCCTGGGTGGAGAC
>JAAZNR010000669.1 GCA_012798155.1 Thermogutta sp.
AAGGCAGAAGTTCCTCCTCGGTCGCCCTCCATGCGAGGGCGCGGATTGACCAAGGCGGAATGCAGAAGGCAGAAGTTCCGCCTTCTGACTTCTGACTTCTGACTTCGGCCTTTCTTATTTCTCCGCGGTCTCTTCTTCTTTCTCCGCGCTCTCCGCGCCCTCTGCGTTTCAAAATCCGTGCCCTCTGCGTTTCAAGGACAGACCTGGACTTTTGCAATCTGCTCCCCTCTCCCTCTGGGTGAGGGCTTGGTGAAGTTGGGCAATCACGGCAAGCCGTTTTCGCGCCCAATTGCCCTCACCATAACCCTCTTCAACCCTCTCCCAACGCGAACGAGAACTTGTCACCACAATTTGCAAAAGTCCAGTTTCTTCTTTCTCTGTGCCCTCTGCGTTTCAAGGACAGACTTTACGCCTCCGCGTTTCAAAGACTGCCGCTGCACGCGCGTGAACGCCAACCAATTCCGCTTCCCCGCGCCGGGGATTGGCCCCAACTCGGCGGGCAGCCGCCGGCAAGATGGGCCTCGCGGGCGTTCCTACGGCAGTTGCGTGGGCCGGAGCCGGATGTTGCGATAGGCCACGGGACCGTGATCGCCTTGCAGCATCAAGGGGCCGACCGGCTTTTCGTCCTCGAAAGCGGCGGCGCGGGTAGGGCCGCTCACCTCCACGTTCTCGTGGACCAGCACGCCGTTGTGCAGGACTTTGATGAAGCGGGCGTTTTCCAGCTTCTTGCCCGATTCGTCGAACCGCGGGGCACGAAAGATGACGTCGAACGTCTGCCATTCCCCGGGTTTGCGGGAGGCGTTGACGCGCGGCCCGCGGCCTTCAAAACCTCCTTCCGCGCCCCAGCGCTGGTAGATGCCGCCGCAATCGCCGTACTTGGGATGCTCCACGCCCCAACTGTCGAGAACCTGTATTTCGTACCGCCCCTGGAAATAGACGCCGGAATTGGACCCCTGCGGCACCATGAACTCGATATGGGCGACGACGTCGCCGTGCTCGAACACGCTGAACAGATTGACGGTGCGCCCGTTCGGGCCGTTATAGATCACCCCTTGGCCGGGCGTCACGGAAAGCCGCTTGGGGTCGGCGGAGTCCATCTCGGCCTTGCCGACGGTAGCCCATTCGCCGTGCGGCTCTCGCCAGGCGCTGAGATTCTCGCCCGTTAAAACCACCTCCTTCGGCGGCTGATCCGTCGGTCCCTCGGCCGCTTGCTCCCCCCGGCAAAGGCCGCCGGCGAGCAGCGTCAGACCCAGCCCGGCCAAAAACGGCATGGTGAATCGCAACAGGGGCCGAACGCGAGGCAGCATCCGTTGGTGGATCATCTTTGCTTCTCCTCCCCGAGTGCCGGAAAACCTTCGTGCTTACCGATCGTGACCACGGTTCATGATGGTAATGCGCAGCGGGCGGAGAAGCAAGCGTCGGTCTTCGCCCGCCGCGCCCGTCGCGCCCGCCGCGCCTCACGCTGACGCTGCAAAAGCGGCGAAGCACCAAGCTGAAAGCGCGACTCCCGAGTCGGCGATTTCGGCGATTCGTAACCGTTCACGGGGACTGGGTTCATGCCGGCGATGAAAGCGGCCCCAATGGGGCTGCCGCCTTTGGGTAGTGAATGGGCGGATACGTTTTTCGGACCCTGTCGGCCGGAGACGGCTACGCGGAAAAAGGATGGAAACGCAGAGAACGCCGAGAACGCAGAGGCGAGAGAGTTGCGGCTCCCGACTTCTTCTCCGCGTCCTCTGCGCCCTCTGCGTTTCAAAAACAGGCTCCGCGCCTCCGCGTTCCGATACGAGACCGGGCAGGGGCGTGAACGGCTACCGGCGATTCAAAGGCTTGGCCGGGCATCTCCGCCAGGCTAAAGTGTTGGAGGTGCGGCGATGCGGCGATCCGGCCGTCCCATCCCGCCCTGAGGCGTCGTTACAGCACCCCGTACAGTAGCCGGTTTCAATCCAGGGAGGCCGCGTCCATGCAGATCACGCGATTCGGTATGACGGTAATGTTCATCGTTGTTACGGCGGGGGCGCTCGCCGCCACGGCCGGAGCGGAGGAAACCCCCGCCCGCAAGTTCAACGTCCTCTTTATCGCGGTGGACGACCTGAAACCGGAGTTGGGCTGCTACGGCGCCTCCCACGTCAAGTCGCCGCACATCGACGCGCTGGCCTCGGAAGGGCTGCTCTTCGAACGCGCGTACTGCCAACAGGCGGTGTGCAGCCCTTCCCGCACCTCGCTGCTGTTGGGCCGCCGTCCCGACACGACCCGCGTTTACGACCTGCAAACGCACTTCCGCAAGACCTTGCCCGATGTGGTCACGCTGCCGCAGCATTTCAAGAATCACGGCTACTACACGCTGGGATTGAGCAAAATCTTTCACGGCGGCCTGGATGACCCGCAAAGCTGGAGCGTGCCGCATTGGAATCCCCAGGGACCCGGTTATGGGAAGCCGGAGACGCTGGCGGCCCTGGCCGAAGAGACCGCGCGGCTCCGCCGAGAGCGAGGCCCGGCGACCGAGGTCATGGAACGCGATCCCAAAACGGGGACCGTACTTCGCGTAACCGCCCCCAAGTGGCGCGCCCGCGGACCGGCATGGGAGGACCCCGACGTAGCGGATGACGCCTTGCCCGACGGCAAGACCACCAACGAGGCGGTCCGTCTTCTCAGGGAAATCAAGGATCGCCCGTTCTTCCTCGCCGTCGGCTATCTCAAACCGCATTTGCCGTTCGTGGCTCCCAAGCGTTATTTCGACCTCTATCCCCGAGAAGAGATCGCCTTGGCGCCGAACCCCAACCCGCCGCGGAATTGCCCGCCGATCGCGCTGACGACTTGGGGTGAGTTACGGGCATACAAGGGCATTCCCGCCCGGGGACCGCTCCCCGACGAGACGGCACGCGATCTGATCCGCGCGTATTATGCCGCAGTCAGTTACACCGACGCGCAGATCGGACGGTTGATGGCAACGCTGGACGAACTCGGCCTGAAAGAGGACACGGTCGTCATCCTTTGGGGCGATCACGGGTGGCACCTGGGAGATCACGGTCTGTGGTGCAAACACACCAACTTCGAATCGGCGACCCGCGTGCCCCTGATCCTGCGAGTACCGGGCCAAAAACACCCCGGCGCGAAGACGCAAGCCCTGGTGGAGTTCGTCGATATCTACCCCACGCTGTGCGAGCTTTGCGGCCTGCCGTTGCCGGAAGGGCTGGAGGGCACCGGCATGGCGCCGCTCTTGGATGATCCCGCGCGACCCTGGAAGGCGGCCGCGTTCAGCCAGTACCCCCGCGGTTCCGTGATGGGATACTCGATGCGTACCGAGCGATTCCGCTACACGGAATGGCGGCCGCGCAAAGGCGGACAACCCGCGGCCGCGGAATTGTACGACCACGAAGCCGATCCCCGGGAAGACGTCAACCTGGCGGACGAATCGGAATTCAGCTCGATTCGCCGCGAGTTGAGCGAGCGGCTCGAGGCCGGTTGGCAGGCCGCCGTGCCGCCTACTCGCTAGTCCCGCCGCGACCCGCGTTGGCCGAAGAATCGCCGCCCCGCGGAGCGGCGTCGGAGTCCCCTCCGCTCGGCAGACCGACGGCGGACTTCGGCAGGGAGGCTTGCAGCGGGGCCGGGCCGTCGCTCGAACCGGCGCCCTCGTAGCGGTACACGCCCACTTCGCTCCGCCCGTCCCCGTTCAGGTCGACGGCGAAGGGAAGGTCGTCGGCTTGGCCCATCGCGAACACGCGGTCCCGCGCGGTGAGTGC
>JAAZNR010000670.1 GCA_012798155.1 Thermogutta sp.
AAGCTCATCGCCGACGGGAGGATTCATCCTTCCCGGATCGAAGAAATCGTACTCGAAACCCAGCAAGAGTTGGATCAGTACATCCGCAGCATGGGTGAGGCGGCGGTTCAGGAAGTGGACATCCGCGGCCTGCACGAGCGCCTGATCTATCTGCTCGGGCGGTTGCATTTTCGGACCAGTTATAGCCAGAATGTCCTGCGGCACAGCATCGAAGTGGCGTTCCTGGCGGGGATGATCGCCGATGAATTGGGGCTGGACGCGGCCCTCGCTCGCCGTTGCGGCTTGCTGCACGATATCGGCAAGGCCGCCGATCACGAGGCGGAGGGCGGGCACCCCAAGATCGGGGCGGAATTGCTCAAACGCTACGGTGAACCCCCTGAGGTCGTGCACGCCGCGCTCGGCCACCATGACGATCTGCGGGTGGAGAATCCTTACACCGTGATGGTGGCGGCCGCCGATGCTTGCAGCGCCGCTCGCCCCGGCGCCCGCCGCGAAACCTTGGAACGCTACATCAAACGGATGGAGGAGTTGGAAGGCATCGCGGAGAGTTTCCCCGGCGTGGAGCAGGCCTACGCGATCCAAGCCGGGCGCGAATTGCGGGTCATGGTCAATGCCAAGGAGACCACGGACGAAACGGCCGCCAAGATTTGCCGCGATATCGCGCGGACCTTCGAAGAGCGACTGAACTATCCCGGCGAAATCAAAGTGACGGTCCTCCGCGAAGTGCGGCATACGGACATCGCGCGTTGAAGGCGGGGGTTTCCGCGGCCGGCGATGGGTAGGACGAGCCCCGGCCAAGGCCGAAGTCCTGCCCCTCTTTCGGGGCGATGATCGGGGCGAAGGGAAAGGCCTTTTCGTGCGCGTATTGATGGTCGGTGATGTGGTGGGGAAGCCGGGGCGATCCATCGTCCGCGCCGCGCTGCCGTTGTTGCGGCGGTTTCTCAAGCTGGATTTCGTGGTCGTGAATGCGGAAAACGCGGCCGGCGGTTCCGGCTTGACGCCGGAAATCCATTACGAAATCGTGGAGGCGGGCGCCAATTGCATCACCATGGGGGACCATATCTATGCACGAAAACAGATCGAATCCGTCTTGACCGCGGATTCCCGCATCGTTCGCCCCGCCAATTATCCGCCCGAGGCCCCCGGTCGTGCATTCACGATCCTGGCCGCGGCCAACGGCGAGCCTGTGGCCGTGATCAGCTTGCTGGGGCGGGTTTTCATGAAGCCCGTGGACTGCTATCTCGCCGCCGCGGACCGCGTGCTGGAACAGCTTAGCGGCAGGATTCGCGTGATCCTCGTCGACTTCCACGCCGAAGCGACCAGCGACAAGCAAGTCCTGGCCCGCTACTTGGACGGGCGAGTCTCGGCCGTCTTGGGGACGCATACGCACGTCGCCACCGCCGATTCTCAAATCCTGCCGGGAGGCACCGCCTTTCAGTGCGATTTGGGAATGACCGGCCCCCACGAAAGCATCATCGGTCGGAGGATCGACCGGGTCTTGCATACCACGCGGACGTTCGAACCCACCCCCTTCGACGTGGCGTCCGAGGACGTGCGATTGAACGGGGCGGTGCTCGAAATCGATCCGGAATCGGGAAAGGCGAGTGCGATTTGCCGCCTCTCTCTGTCGGCGGAGGATGCCCGGGAAACGACCTTGTCAAGAAAGGTCGAGAACGATATCCTCCCCGCGCTGATGGGAAAAGGACATGCATGAGTCCTCCCCAATACGTCCGCCGGCCTCGGAAGCGGGATCGCCTCCGCAGGGGAACGCACAGGGCGACGAGGGCGCGATCCTCGCCGCGGTCGTTCCGGCAAGCACTCCGCAGGCCTGGAAATTGCGGCCCGCGGAGAGATGGGCGGCGGCGCTGGGGGCGGCCTTCATCGTGGTCCTCTTCGTGGTCGCCCGGATCATCGTGCCTTCGGAAAGCGGCTACGGCAGCCATCAATCCTTGGGTCTACCGGCCTGCACCAGCGTGACTCTTTTGGGAATGCGTTGCCCCACTTGCGGCATGTCCACCGCTTGGGCCAATTTCGTGAGAGGACGTTGGGCATCGGCCGTGCATGCCAATGTGACGGGGTTGGCCTTGGCGATCACGGCCCTGCCGGGTGGGGTGTGGCTGTTCCTCGCCGCCGTGGAGGGCCGCTGGCGGCTGGTAAAGCCGTCGCCGAAACTCGTGATGGCGGCTCAGTTGGTATTTATCATCGCGGCTTTGGCCGAATGGATCATTCGCCTCTGGATGGGAGCCTAGTTTTACTACGCAGGATAAGAAGCTGGGCAAACTGGGGTACGTCCGTTTGCGAGTCTGCGTAAGATCAGTAAGCCGGTTTCGGCGATCTTGTGCAGTAAAACTGGAAGCCGTGGGAGAGGGTGCTCGCGGAGGCCGCTCCGGGCGGACTTCGGGCTGGTCACAACGTAAGGAAACGCCATGCAAGATGCACGGACGCCGAAGGTGACTTTGTTGGGCGGAATGGTCTCGGTTCTGCTGCTGACCGCCGGCTGCAGCGCCCTGGCCACGGCCATGTGGATAACGGGGGCCTACAAGAATCAGGCCGAGTTTCCCATCGAAAAGGAGAAAAAGGTCGCCGTGGTCGCCCGACCAATGGTGACGCTCACCTACCGCGACGCCCATGTGGACAAGGAATTGGCCCGAGGCGTGCGGGGAATCCTCGCGCGGGAATTGCCCAAGGTGCAATTCATCGACCAGCAGGAGGTGGAGCGTTGGCTGGATGAAAACACGTGGGAAAACTACTGCGATGTCGGCAAGGCGCTGGGGGCCGACTACGTGATCGGCGTGGATCTCGAAGAGTTCGGATTGTACAAAGGCCAGACCGTCTATCAAGGCACGGCCTCGTTGCTCGTTCAGGCCTTTGACTGCGCGGCGGGGAACCGCGTTTATGAGAAGCGAATGAATAATATCCAGTACCCGCCCAACGGCGTCGTGCCCACCGCGGAGGTCTTGGAACCGGACTTCCGCCGCGAGTTCGTAACGGTCTTGTCCGAGTTCGCCGCGCGTCCGTTCCACGCCTGGGACCCCAACCAGGACGTGGCGTTGGACGCCAGATCCCTGAACCGTTGATCGCGGAACGATGCACCCAAACAAGACGACGGGTAACCGTTCACGGGTCGGCGGCAGGCACGTGAACGGCTTTGGGGAATGAAAAGGAAACGCAAAGAACGCAGAGAACGCAGAGTTGCGGCTACCAATTCTTCTTTCTCCGCGCCCTCTGCGGCCTCTGCGTTTCAAAGCCAGACCGCGCAATCGCATGAGTGCAGCCGAAGAACTCGCCGCCGACATCAGCCGGTGGCGGAAGTGGCGCGAAGACGGGCGTCTGGGGGCTGCGCTCCGCTACGACCCCAGCCACCCACCGTTTTTACCCCAGCCACCGGGCCGGAACTGGAAAGCAATGGCCTTCGGGGAATGAAGGGCTAGAACCGCAGAGCCGGAGAGAACGCAGAGTTGCGGCTACCAATTCTTGTTCCTCCGCGCCGTCTGCGTTTCAAAGCCAGACCGCGCAGGCCCGTGAACGGGTGCGACGACGGTGTGCGCTCGGCTCGCGGCCGCATCTACC
>JAAZNR010000671.1 GCA_012798155.1 Thermogutta sp.
CGGCGAAAGAGGCGGCCGCTCCCCAGGTAGTGACCAGTGCAGGCCCTACCGTTAGAATCGCTACGAGAAAGAATCGTAGAAGCGCTACGAGAAAGAATCGCGACCGCACTCTCTTGCCCTCCACGGGAAACCCTCCCCTTTCTGCTACAACCGTTTTTTCCCCACGGAGCGTTGTCGCCCGCAGGCAGCTAACATATTATGAGGACTGATTTTCCGCATGCAAGGACTTCACGAGGCTCGAATCGACCTGCACCAGAGGAGGAGGCGACGCTATGACATTCGCATCGACACATAAACCTTGGCTTGGATTGGCCGCGATGGCGGTCTTGCTGATGCCGGGCTTTTCCAGCGTTCAGAGCGAGGAATCGCCGCTCCGCGTCAGGGTGCTGACCTTCAACATCCGCTACGGCACCGCGTCGGACGGACCGAATCACTGGTCCCATCGGAAGGACTTGGTCATCGACCTCATCAAGCGCGGGGAATATGACTTTGTCGGTCTCCAAGAGGCGCTCCGCTTCCAAATCGATGAGATCCGCCAAGCCCTGCCGCATTTCCAGGAAATCGGGGTCGGCCGCGAGGACGGCAAGCAAGCCGGGGAATACTCCGCCATTTTGTATGACGGCCGCCGCCTGCGCGTCGTCGAGCAGGACACGTTCTGGCTTTCCGACACGCCGGCGGTACCGGGTTCGAAGACTTGGGGCAACAATATCCCGCGCATCGTCACTTGGGGAAGATTCGCTGAATCGGCGAGCGGCCGCGAGCTGTACGTCTTCAACACCCATTTCGACCACCAATCCCAGCCTTCGCGGGAAAAGAGCGCCGCCCTGCTGGCCGATCGTCTCGCCCAACGCGACCCTCTTCGCCCGGTCGTCGTAACGGGAGACTTCAACGCGGCGGAAGACAACCCCGCGATTCGGCTGCTCAAGGGGGAAACGGCAGGCTCTCCGATCCGGCTCCTCGACACCTTTCGCCTTCTCCATCCCGAGGCCAAAGACGTCGGCACGTTCCACGGATTTCGAGGCGGGACATCGGGCGGCAAGATCGATTACGTCTTCGTCGAGCCGGGAGCAAAGGTAATACGTGCCGAAATCCTCCACGACTCGCGGAACGGCCAATATCCGTCCGATCACTATCCCGTCATGGCCGAGATCGAGTGGCCCGGTACGACGAACTGAGCCGGCCCGATTCGTGTCCCCCCATGCCAAACCGACGGCGGACGGAGGGGACGGCACGACGTCGCCGGTCGGCATGAGCCGGCTCGGTCAGCCCTGGCTTTCTATCAGAATCACCTCGAGCCGCGACGGGGGAGGGTAGGGGGGATCGCGCGGGCGGTCGCGATTCGGCGGCAACGTCTCCCAGCGCAGAATGTAGCGGCCGTGCGAGGTCTGGCCCGCGTCGGACGCAATACGGACCTGCATGCCCGGAAACGACGATTCGACCTTCCGCAAGTCGCTCGGCAAATCGGAGGTGATCCGGCGGACTTCGCGGATCGTTAACGTCTTCTCGTCCAAGATCCACATCCCGCTCCCGTAGCGGCTATGGTGATATTCCTGTTGCAGCAACCCGGAGCCGTCCGGCCGCATCGGACCGGCGCTGATTTCGCCGCCGATCGATCCGCCGCCGCCGAACTCCCAGCGGTAATCCCAGTTGCTGACGGGACGAATTGCCCAGGCCCCGTTCTCCCAGCGCGCAGCGAAGATTTGGCTGCGGCCGGCCTCGTCGTACCGGTGGTAGGTAAGAATCGGTCGCCGCTCGTGATCGAAACCGACGTGATGCCCTATGTTGATCATCCCTCCGCCTACCGGGGTGCCGTCGACGATCACGTCCGGGTTATCGGGGGTGAGCGGCAAGGAAAGCGACCGGCCCGACACGGTCTCCCAGTGTTCCAAATCGCGGGATCGGGCATAGCAGAG
>JAAZNR010000079.1 GCA_012798155.1 Thermogutta sp.
CGGGCCGAACACCTGGAATTTTCGCGACGTGGTTCGGCAGTTCTTGTCGGCGGAGGCGGCCGTCGTCGTCCGCGACGAGAGCGAGTTGGAGCGATTCGTCACGCAATGCCTGGAAATGCCGGACTACCGCCGTGAGTTGGGTAATCGGGCGAGGAATCTGGTCTTGTCCCATCGCGGGGCCTTGGACCGCACGCTGGCCTTGCTGGCTCCCTGGTTGGAGAGCAAGCCGGCCGAGACCACGGAGGCGAGCGCCCGTACCCAAGATAGTCCCCCCTACCGCGCAGCGGGATGACGGGCCGTTTGGGAGTTCCGCGCGGACGCCCGGGCTTCGTCGGCGCTGGCGCACCTCAATAATCCCCCCGCTGAGCACACGGCTCGTTTTTCGCAGTTGCAGGCAAAAACAGCCGTTTCCGCGGCCCGTCCGCCGGCCTCGTGGCGAGGAGCTATCGCGGCTGCTCGGACCGACTACCGCGATGCGATTCCACGTTGACCGCCTGCATTTCTTCGGGAATGGGCTGAATTTGCCCGGCGGAGTCCACGAGGGCCAAAACGACTCGTCCGCGGCAGAGGAGATCCTGGTCGCGGTACAAGAGGTATTCGTGCTCGATTTTCACGCCCGTCACGCGCCGCACGATGGTGCGAAGTCGTAGCAGGTCGTCGTATCGGGCCGGTTTCAGGTAACGGCATTCGGCCTGCACGACCACCGCGTACAGCCCGCTCTCCTCCCACCGACGGTAATTATCGCCCGATGCCCGCAACAGTTCGGTGCGTCCCATCTCGAAATAGATGAAGACCCGGCTATGGTGCAAAAACCCTCCCGGGTCGCACTCCGGATAGCGGACGCGGATTTCGATTTCGTGCTCGGTCAACATGCCCGCGGCCAAAATCCTGTCGGCAAGAAGGCCAATTTCGAGGGGCGACCGGGGCGAGCCTTGTCGGCTGCGCCGCGCGGCATGGAAGTATCCCCCGGGCGGTCAAAAATCGAGTTTCCGCGAAACCGGGCGCCCGGCCGCGTCCTCGATCCATGTGCAAAACGGGCCGTCCTCGGGCCGCCATTCCGCCACGATCGTCATGAGGCTTCCCTTCCGGTCGAGTTGCAAACCGTCCAAACGAAAAACCTTTCCCGTGCGGGATTGGATCACCCAGGCATAGGTTTGATCGCGCGGTACCTCGGCAAGAAGGCGGTACTCCACGCCAAAGCTCATCACGGTGCCGGCGGGACCCGTCTGCGGCAGGGAAACCGGCAGCGTCAGATCGACCAATTGCGCGGCCTGCGTGCCTCCCTGGGATGGGGCGGGTTGAGCCGCGGCGATGATCGTGGGGGCGATCTCACCCAGCGTAGGACCCTGCGACTCGGCGACCGGCGCGCCGCGCGGCAAGGAACCTCCGCCGCCGGGCGGCAAAACGACGGTCTCCGATTCGCCTCCCGCAGGTTGATGCGTGAACAGGTCCGCCGGTCCGCCCACGGTCTGCTGCGGCGGAATCGGTTCCGGTACTGTGACCTGCCCCGGCGTTGTAGGCGTCGCGACTCGGAAGCTCTCCATGTCCTCGCCGGAACAACCGAGCACCAATACGGAACTGGGCAAACACAGAATCAGCAGGCTTAAAGTCGGAAGGAGCCGCCGACGTTGCGAGGAAAGCTCCTGCCCCCTTGTCCCTTTCGCGAGGTATTTCATGCAGCGGCCCGTCGCTAGGTATTTCATCCAGCAGCCCCTTTTGGAAAAACGCCCCGACATCCCTTCGCCGAATCGCCCAAACTCGGCGGTTCATTCCTTTCCGCTACGAGCCTATTTTAGCGAGTCGAAATGCAAACGGAAGAAGCCGCCGACAATTGAAATCCGGCTGGGATGGAGCCATGCCGCGTAAATCTTGGGACTTGCGAAGGGGCTGGAAAAGCTCTTCCCGCCTCGGTGTGCCAGACATTCCGCTTTTCTGGCGCGGTGGGGGGACTCTTTCACGGTTTTCGACCGAGCTGCGAAGCAAGCGGGGATCGCGTGCCACCTTGTACGAAGACGTTGGACGGGGAAGGTCCTGGAGGGCCGTGGTCCGTCGTCGCCGGATGTGTGCGGAAATGGTCCGGATGCCTGAAGCAGTGGGAATCGCCTGAGTTGCATAGCGAACGCGACGGAGCGCGCTCCCGGCAG
>JAAZNR010000672.1 GCA_012798155.1 Thermogutta sp.
ATGGGCGGTCATCGTGGGCGAGAGCGGGAGCTTGAAGACGCCGGCCATCACGGCGGCCTTGCAATGGACGGAACGGCGACAAAGGCGACTGCTGGCCGAATACGCCGAGGACAGGATGCGATTCGAGGCCGATTTGGTGCGATATGAGCGGGACATCGCCGCCTGGCGGCGGGACAAGCACGGCGACGACCCGCCGCAGAAGCCGGAGCCGCCCACGGCGCGGCGCGTGCTTGTGTCGGATACCACGGTCGAGGCCCTCGGACCGATTCTCCGCGACAATCCAAGGGGCGTGCTGCTGGCACGCGATGAGCTGTCGGGCTGGCTGGCGTCTTTCGACCGCTATTCCAACGCCAAGGGCGGCGATTCGGCGTTCTGGCTTTCATCCCACGGCGGGCTATCGCATACCGTGGACCGGAAAACATCCGGCGCGTTCTACATACCGGCGGCGGCCGTTTGCGTCACCGGCGGCATCCAACCCGCCGTTCTGCGGCGCGTGCCGGCCGACGGGAACTACTTTGAAAACGGCCTGGCGTCGCGGTTGCTCATGGCGTTTCCGCGGCGACGACGCAAGCGGTGGACCGAATCCGGCGTTCCGCAAGGGGCGGCCGACGACGTGGGGCGGGTGTTCGATGAGCTGTTCGCCCTGCAACACGACATCGCCCCAGACGGCGAGCCGGTTCCGCATGTCATGCGGTTATCGGCCGAGGCCAAGGAACGCTACATCGCGTTCTATCAAAGCCACGCCGAGGAGTTGGCTGATGCCGAAGGCGATTGGGCGGGCGCCCTCGCCAAATTGGAGGAGTTGCCGCTACGGCTGAGCCTGATAATCCACCTGGTCCGTTGGGCGAGCGGTGAACCCCTCGACCCCGACGTGGTGGACGCCGAGAGCATGGGTTCCGCCATCGGGTTGACGGCGTGGCACAAGCACGAGACCCGGCGAGTGTACGACGCCCTCCACGGCGACGAGGCCCACGACGAGCAACGGCAGCTTATCGAGTGGATCGAACGCAAGGGCGGAAGCGTCAGCGTCCGCGAACTGTACTGTACCGGTCCGCGCCGATTCCGTGCCAAGCCTGGAGAGGCCGAGGAGGCGTTGAACGCATTGGCGGCGGGCGGCTTCGGCGACTGGGAAAACGTGCCCGTTGGCGCGACTGGCGGGAGGCCGAAGCGCGTGTTTCGGTTGCGGAATCATTGGAATCGGAATCAAAACCCCGTAAAACACGAGAAAAACGGAGGTTTTGATGCCGCTGCCAGTGATTCCAGTCCGGAATCAACAATCGCCGACGGTGGCTCGGAACCCGATTCGGGCTTGGAATCAAAACCTTCGTTGCACGAAGGCGCAAACCCTGCCCCCCCCCGACGCTGGGGCTGGCCGTACTACGTGGAACCCTGCGGAGGGGGGCGTCGTGGACGCGGTGAACGCCCGGTTCTCCGAGGCGGCCGACGACGACTTCTTGGAGGTGGAATGGTGACTGCCCAAGAGCTTTTGGAAACCTTGCGTGAACGTGGTTGCGAACTGTGGGCGGAGGGCGACCGACTGCGGGCAAGGATTCCGAAGGGGGCCTTGGACGA
>JAAZNR010000673.1 GCA_012798155.1 Thermogutta sp.
GGTCAAAGCGCCGCTTCGCCTTCATCTGCATTATAATCGGCCCCGTCCGGGGGACAAGCGCGGCATTTTTCCAAGGCGCGGACAGTCCCGCCCCCACAACCACGACGCATATCAATCCCTGCGGCAAGACCGGCGTTATCCCAAAGCCGGGGAGGCGTGCCGTTCGGCGAAGGCGGGCCTTCCAAAGTTCTAACTGGACTTTTGCAAATTGTCGTGACAAGTTCTCGTCCGCCTCGGAAGAGGGTTATAGTGAGGGCAATTAGCCACGAAAACGGCTTGCCGTGATTGCCCAACTTCACCCAGCCCTCACCTACTGCCCCTCTCCCAGAGGGAGAGGGGAGCGGTTTGCAAAAGTCCAGTTCTAAGCGCGGTGATTGCGAGCCAATCGGTGGAACTTCGCCATCAGGTCGCGGGTGATCGGGCCGGGCGTGCCGTCGCCGATGGGGCGGCTGTCCACCTTCACCACGGGGACGACTTCCGCCGCCGTTCCCGTGAGGAAGCACTCGTCCGCGATGTACACGTCGTGCTTGGTCAAGGGGATCTCCCGGACCGAGATCCCCGACTCGCAAGCCAATTCGATGACGGCGTCGCGGGTAATGCCTTCCAGTATCCCGGCCTCCTTGGGCGGCGTCAGCAATTCTCCCTTGCGGACCAAAAAGATGTTATCGCCGGTGCACTCGGTCACCTCGCCCTGCTGGTTCAGCATCAAGGCCTCGCTGCAGCCCGCCTGAAAACCCTCGATTTTCGCCAGGATATTGTTGAGGTAATTCAGCGATTTGATCCGCGGGCTGAGCGCCGCCGGGTGATTGCGAATCGTGCTTACCGTGATCAGCTCCAGCCCTTGATCGTACAGCTCCTTGGGATACAGCGAGATGTGGTCGGTAATGATGATCACCCGCGGATCGCTGCAATGGTTGGGGTCCAGCCCCAAGGTCCCGGCCCCTCGGGTGACGACCACGCGGATGTAGCCGTCTTCGATCCCGTTGACTCGCAAGGTCTCTTCGATGGCGGCGGCCATCTCGTCCTTGCTCATCGGGATCGTGAGCCGGATGGCCTTGGCGGAGTCCCAAAGCCGATCCATGTGCTGCTGCATGCGAAAGACCTTGCCCGCGTAACTGCGGATGCCCTCGAACACCCCGTCTCCGTAGAGCAGGCCGTGGTCGAAGACGCTGATCTTGGCGTCGTCCTTGTCGTAGAACTTTCCGCTGATGAAGACCTTGAGAGCCATTTCGCGCGTTCCATCTCTCTGAAGCATGTGTTCTTGATCGGGCCGGACGAAGCTTCTCCCGGCCGGCGCCGAAGCTCTCCGCCGAAACGAGAGGCGGCCGCACCTTCGGGACGACTTGTCGTTCGATCCGGTGCGGAATCAGGCCGGTACGACCCGGCCTTCGCGGAGACGCACGATGCGGTCCGCCTGTGCCGCGATGGTGGGATCGTGCGTAACCATGACTATAGTGAGGTTTTCGGTACAGTTCAAGGTTCGCAACGTCTTCAAGATTTCTCGCCCCGTCGCCTGGTCGAGATTTCCCGTCGGCTCGTCGGCCAGGAGGATTTGCGGGCGATTCATCAGCGCCCGCGCGATGGCGGCCCGCTGCATCTCACCGCCGGAGAGTTCTCGCGGGCGGTGCCGCAAGCGGTGGGACAGGCCCATCAACTCCAGAAGCTCGGTCGCCCGGCGGCGCAAGCGAGGGCGCTGTCGCAATCCCGTCAAGGGGCCGGTCGCGATCAGGCCCGGCACCATCACGTTCTCCAGGGCCGTCAGTTCCGGCAAGAGGTGATAGAACTGGAACACCATCCCGAAGCACTGGTTGCGGAGGCGATCACGTTTCGCCGGCGGCAAATCGTCGATCCGCGAACCGCCCAGCCGAATGCTTCCATCGTCGGGGCGGTCCAGCAACCCCAAAAGATGCAGCAGCGTGCTCTTGCCCGATCCGCTCTGGCCCACGATCGCCAAAAACTCGCCCTGATGGACCTCGAGGTCCACGCCGCGTAAAACGGGGATTTCCACCGCGGCCTTGCGGTACGCCTTGGTCAAGCCGGTCGTGCGGAGTTGCGGCTCCACGCCGGGCAAGGCGCCTTCCCGTTGGTCGCGGGTTGCGGCGGCGACGAATTCGTCATGGGTTGCGGCGGCAGCGAATTCGTCATGGGTTGCGGCGGCGACGAACTCCCTTCCGGTCCGGCACAGGTGCGGCGGGGAGGGCATCGAGCGAGGGCCGTCCGCGGGCGACGTCTCGCCCGATGTCCCGCCGTCCAAGCCCGTATTCGTCTCCGAGGCGGGCGAGCCGCCGGCCCGTAACAAGCCTTCGGGCGAGCCGTCGGCTTGGCGTAGTCTCGGGGGCGATCCCGAATCGGAATCGCGTCGCGCGGCGAGCGTTTCATTCATATCGCAGTGCCTCCACCGGGTGCAAGCGCGCGGCGCGCAAGGCGGGAAGGATGCCCGCCAGCACCGCGATCGCCAAGGCTCCGCCCACGATCCACGCCACCGTGAAGGGGTCGATGATGGCCGGGATCTTGTAGAAGTAGTAGATGTCGGGATCGAACACGGGCCGGCCCGTCAGCCGCCCCAAAAGGTCCGCGATTTCGTTGATGTAATGGACGAAGAGCAGCCCCATGACCAGCCCCACGCCGGAGCCGACCAATCCCAAAAGCAGCCCGTAGCCCAGAAAAATGCCCATCACGCCGCTCGAGGACGCCCCCAGCGACTTGAGGATGCCGATATCGCGGGTCTTTTCGACCACGATCATGAAGAAGATGGCCAGGATGCCGAATCCCGCCACGCAGATGATCAAAAACAGGAGGACGTTGAGGATCGCGGTCTCCATGTGCACGGCCGCCAGCAGCGCGCCCTGATTGTCGCGCCAGGTGTCGATGGAGTAGTACTGCGGGGCGAAGGCCGCGCGGAGCCGGTCGCGGACGGCGTTCATGTCGCGGCCCGGCTTGAGCTTGATGCTGATGGCGTTGACGTAGCTCCGCCCCGTGGAAGGGTCGATCATGCCGCGGAGCCGCTGGAGCGTTTCGATGGGCACGAAGGCGAAGTTCGAGTCGTACTCGCTCATCTTGCTCTCGTAGAAGTCCACGATCGTGAAGAAGTCGCGATGGATGCGGGGAGGCGATCCCGCGGTGGGGAAGGTGACCGTGACGTCGTCGCCCGGCAGCACCAGAAAGCGATCGCGCCCGTCTTTGCGATAGGTCGCCAGACCGATCCCCAAGACGATCCCCGTGTACTGCGATTGGGCCGGATCGAAGGCCGGCACGTACTCCTCCTCGCGCGGACCGAATCGCGAAAAGGGGTTGGCGGGGACGGCGTCGGCCGGCCTATCGGTCGTCGCGGCGCCGCCGGTCGCCTGGGCTGGGGCGGTGCCGGTCGGCACGGCGGGAGCGGTCGCCGGGGCAGGAGCGGTCGGCACGGCAAAAGCGGTCGGCAGAGTGGGGCCATTCTCCGGAGCAAGAGCGGTCGGCACGGCGGGGGCGGTCGGCAGAGTGGGGGCGATTTCGGCCGCCGCGGCAGGACCCGCCGTGGTGCCTCTGCCCGGGGCTTGGCCCTCCACCGACGACGATTCGATGTCCCGCATGATCTTGCGAAGCTGGGCCATCCGGCGTCGGTATTTCCATCCGGCGTCGGCCATCTCGGGTCGGGGCGGATCGTCCGGTCCGCCCTGGTGGTCGCGGACGTCATAACCGCCGTCACGGAGCTGGAAGCTCAGTTGCCGCCGGTTTTCCGGGTGCTGAAGGTATTGCCCGAAATCGCTCACCCGGCCTTGGGTCGCCGCGTCGATCCCGATCAGTTGCACGGGCCGCGTGACCCACTGCTCGCCGACCTGAAGGTTGACCATGGCCGGCACGACGACCGTGGGGGTCATGGCCTCGATGTCGTCTCCCGCCACGCGGCGAATCTGGTCCATGTGCCAATCGGCGTCGGGAAAGCCCTCCAAACTCCGCGACTGGAAGATGATATCCGAGAGGATGCCGTGCAGGCGGTTCTCCATCTCGTGGGTGAAGCCCAGCATCACGCTGTTCACCACGATCATGGTGGCCACGCCGAGCATCACGCTGATGATGGACGCCAAGGCGATATACCGCGTCCGTAGATACCGCCAGCAGAGCATCAAGACGTACATCGCGGAACGGTCCTCCGTGACCTCTTACGTTCCCGGCAAAGGGCCTCTCTTCCGCGGCTACGCCTCGGGGCGGTAGAGCGGAAACAAAATGACCTCCCGAATGCTCTGACAGTTTGTAAGAAGCATCACCAAACGGTCAATACCAATTCCCAGACCCCCCGCCGGAGGCATACCGTAGCGCAACGCCCGAAGGAAGTCCCGATCCATCCGCGCCATGGACTCCTCTTCCGGCAAACCTTCCAATTGCAGGCCGAAAAGCCGCTCTTGCAGATCCGGGTCATTCAGCTCGGTGTAGGCGTTCGCCAACTCCATGCCCTGTACGAAAAGCTCGAACCGCTCGGCGATCTCCGGCGAACCCGGCTTCCGCTTGGTCAAGGGGCAGATCGAGGCCGGGTAGTCCATGACGAAGATCGGGCCGACCAGCCTGGGCTGGACGAATTCCTCGAACAGCTCGTTCTTCAGCACGTCGGGGTGCTTGATGCCCGTCTCCAGGCCGCGCGCGGCCGCGGCCTCCTTCAACCCCGCCGGATCGCCGGGATCGACTCCCATGTGCTCCCGGAGCAGATCGTCGTATCGTCGCCGGGCGAAGGGGGGCGTGAAGTCGATCACGGCCTCCCCCCAAGGCAATTGCAGGGGCCGGCCGGCGGCCTGGATCGCGCGGACGATCAGCCGCTCCGTCAGGTCCATCATGGTCTGGTAGTCGCCGTAGGCCTGATAGGCTTCCAGCATGGTGAATTCAGGGTTGTGCCGGGGGCTGATCCCCTCGTTGCGATAGACGCGGCCCAGCTCATAGACCTTCTCCATCCCGCCCACCAAGAGCCGCTTCAGGTGCAGTTCCAGGGCGATGCGGAGAAACAGGTCCATGTCGAGGGCGTTGTGGTGCGTGACGAAGGGGCGCGCCGCGGCCCCGCCCGCCACCGTATGCAGCGTCGGTCCTTCCACCTCCACGAAGCCCTCTTCGCCCAAGGTTTGACGGATGGACTGCACGATCTTGGTCCGCTGCAAGAACCGCTGCATGACCCCGTCCGTGTACGCCAGGTCCAGGTAGCGCATGCGGTTACGGAGTTCCGGATCGGTCAAGCCGTGCCATTTTTCGGGCGGCGTCTCGAGGGACTTCGTGAGGACGGTCAGGTGCTGGGCGAAGATCGTCAGCTCGCCGGTCTTGGTGCGTTTGAGTTCGCCGTCCACGCCCAGCAGGTCGCCCAAATCGAGACACTGGGCCACTTGCCAGCCGGTCTCGCCCACCTGGGCCTTGCCGATTAGGATCTGGATTTTCCCGGACCAGTCCCGCAGGTCCAAAAACATGATCTTGCCGGCGCGGCGGAGGAGCATGATTCGTCCCGCGGCGCGGACTCGGGGACCGCGAAGCTCCGGCGGCTGCCCCACGGCGCAGTCGCCTGCCGGGATCGTCTCGATCTCTCCCTCTCGGTCGCGAATGGCCGCGATCCCCTGGTGCCCGTCGAAACGTTGTCCCCACGGGTCGATTCCCAATTCTTCCAGACGACGCAGTTTTTCACGTCTGGCGGCCTCCAACGGGGTGAGTTCGTTCTCGCTCTTCCCGGAAGCTTGGCCGGAAACGCTCAAGGCAAGACTCCTTGTCGAAATAAGCAGTGTCGCTTTCGCCGAGTGGACCATGGCGCCAACGGTGCGACAACCGGCTCAGCTTTGCCGAATCGTCCCAAAAGATCAAAAATACCGCAAATGCAGTCTGCGGCAAAGGTGAACGGGGAGGAAAGCCGCCGACATAAGATCTGGACTTTTGCAAACTGGCCCCCTCTCCCTCTGGGAGAGGGGCAGTAGGTGAGGGCTTGGTGAAGTTAGGCAATCAAGACAACCCGTTGTCGCGGCTAATTGCCCTTACCATAACCCTCTTCCAAGGCGGACGGGAACTTGTCACCACAATTTGCAAAAGTCCAGTAAGATGGGGCAATCGACGTTCGAGGGCGATCGCAAGGATCCGTATCGGTGTGATAGCGCCGTAACTGTGATGACGGCTGGGAGTCTCGGCCAGCTTGGCTTCCTGCCAGGGATGCGAGAACAATGCGACGGCGGTCCCGATAGCTGGGTCACGGTCGGACCGGCGGGCGGCCGACGCTGTAGTACGTGAATCCCAGCTCCCGCATCCGGTGGGGGTTGTAGATGTTGCGACCGTCGAAAATCACCGGTTGCCTCATCCGCCGCTTGATCTCATCGAAGTCCGGGTGCACGAACTGCTTCCATTCCGTGACCACGGCCAGGGCATCCGCCCCGTCCAGGGCTTCGTCACGCTGGGCGGCGTAGATCAGACGCTCGCCGTACCGTTTTCGGACGTTTTCCACAGCCTCCGGATCGAATACCCGGATCGTGCTCCCGTGCTTGAGCAGGGCGTCGATGAGTACCAGCGAAGGGGCCTCGCGAATGTCGTCCGTGGCGGGCTTGAACGCCAAGCCCCAAATCGCGATGGTCTTGTCCGACAAGGCCCCGCCGAAATGCTCGCGAATCTTTCGCGCCAGCGTGCCTTTCTGGAACTCATTGGTCTGATGGACGGCCTCCAGGATGCGAGGGTTCACGTCATGGGCCTTGGCCACCGCGGCGAGGGCTTGGACGTCCTTGGGAAAGCAGCTCCCGCCGTAGCCCACGCCGGGGAACAAGAACGCGAAACCGATCCGGCTGTCGTGCCCGATGCCCCGCCGCACGTCGTTGATGTCGGCCCCCGTCCGCTCGCAGATCGCCGCGATCTCGTTGATGAAGCTGATCTTGGTTGCCAAGAGGGAGTTGGCGGCGTACTTGGTCATCTCGGCGCTCTCCGGCGACATGGAGAGCAGCGGCTTGTCCGTCCGCAGATAGGGCTGGTAAAGGTCCCAAAGCAGCTCGCAAACCTCATCCCGCCTCGCCCCGACGACCACGCGATCCGGCTTCATGAAGTCCTCCACCGCCGCCCCTTCCTTGAGAAACTCGGGGTTGCTTGCCACGTCGACTTGCCGTCCGGTCAGTTCGCGAAGTCGTGCCGTCACAGAGGCGTTGGTGCCGACCGGAACCGTGCTCTTCAGCACGACGACGGCATCCGGTTGGAGGTGCGGCGCGATCTGTTCCACCGCGGTCCACAGATACGAGAGGTCCACGGAGCCGTCGTCCTTGGGGGGCGTTCCCACCGCCAGGAACACGAGCCTGGCCCAGCCGGCGGCGGAAGGCAGGTCGGTCGTGAATCGCAGCCGACCGGCGGCCAGATTCCGTTTCAGCAGCTCCTCCA
>JAAZNR010000674.1 GCA_012798155.1 Thermogutta sp.
CCTCGCCGCGCCCCGCCGGAGGCGGATTCCACCCGCGAGCAAGCCCAGGCGGAGCGGCGCCGCTACCTGGCGGATGCCGGTTTGGGAGGCACGAACGGCAAGGACGGACCTTCGGCCGGCGGCCCCGGCGGGGAGCGGACCTCTCCACGTCCCGGCCCTTCCGACGAATCCGAGATGGATCGCTGGATGGACGAGATGGAGGATTGGGACCCCTGACGCCGCCCGCTCGTCCAAACGGGCCCGCTGCACCGTCCGCTCGGGTCGCGGAATAGGTGCGGAGGGCCGATCCGCGCCCGCCTCATCCAACCGAGGCGATCAAGTACGGTCCCTTGGGCATCACGGCGATGGTCGCATCGGGACCGTAGCGGCGGAGGCAGTCGGCCACCGCCTCTTCCACGCTCGCCTTGGGCGTCACGAAAAGCTTGCCGAGCACTTCCGGCGAAAGTCCTTGCGTCACGACCACGATTTCCGCCTTCTTCCGCACCTTGGCCATCTCTTCCAGTTGCCACTGGTCCATGCGGAAGTAATCGTCGCCCGTAATTCTCCTCAAGAATCCGTCTAGCGAGTCGTTTTCTTGGAAGATTCGCTGGAACTCGGGGCTGCCGATGCCTTCGGAGATCTCGGCGGCCAAAATGACCGTGCCGCCCGGCTTGACGATCGGCTCCGCGGCCACCATGCCTTTCACCGACTGGTAGAACGTGGCGTCCAGGGGATAGCCGGCCGAGGAGGTCACCACGATGTCCACCGGCTCGGGAACGGTATCGCGGACCATGCCCTCCACGATTTGCGCGCCCGCGGCAAAGGCGGCCTCCATGTCGCCGGCCACGGCATGTACCACCCGCCGCTTTTCGTCCAGCACCACGTTGACGATGAAATCGCAACCCGCCCGCCGCGCGATCCAGGTGTTCTCCTCGTGGACGGGGTTGCCTTCCAGGCATCCGGCCCGGGCATTGGGATGCTCCAGGAATCGCGGCGAGTGCCAGGCGCGAACCGTCTCCAGGGCGGCCAAACCGGGACAGATCAGCTTGCGGCCGCCGGAATAGCCCGCCATGAAGTGCGGCTCGATCAGCCCCAGCGTGATCTTCAGGTCCGCCTCCACGAAGCGGCGGTCGATGTGGATCGGCACGCCGCGCGGGCTTTCACCGAGATAGGCGTGCTCCTCGATACGCTCGCCCGCGTGATTCTCGACCCGATAATCCCGGCTGATCTCCGGCCCCAGAATCTCTTCCAATTCCCGACCCAGATTGGGCCGGTGCAACCCCGTCGCTACGAGGATCAGCACGTCTTCGCGGCGGATGCCGGCCTCATGCAGGACCGGCAAGAGCTGTTGCAGGATGAGCCCGTTCGGCACCGGCCGGGTGATGTCGCAGACCGCGATACAGACGGTCCGCCGCCCCGCGGCCAATTCGCGAAGCGGTCGGCAGCCGATCGGCGACTCCAGAAGATCACGGATGACGGAGCCGGGATCGCCCAGCGGCTCGGCCGGGCGATAACGCAAGACCTTGACGACGTTGCGATCGGGCAACTCGACCGTAAGACCCGTTCGACCGTAGTCCAGAAGGACGCGCACCCGATCACCTCCCGCCGGCACAGGTTGCGTTACAGCAAGCGGAGCACAATATGCAGCATCGAGCCGCCGATGCGACCACAATCGGCAGTAGTTCAGAAGTCACATCGCAACCGGCTCTTCCCGCTGGGTGCGGCAAACCCCCAAAACCGGCAAGCCCCGAAAAAAGGAGCTGCCGGCAGCGCAGGCATCGAGCATGACGGGCATCTCAAGCCTGCCCGGGGCGATCCAGGGCCTCACCCTGAACCGAAGAACCGAACCCCGCTGAAGACGAAAGAAGGCGAAGACGGGACCGCCGGCTCACTTGCCCTTGCCTTGCTCCGCGGCGTCTTCTTCCTTCTTCTTCTTTTTCTTCTTCATGGAGATTTTTTGCACGCGGACCTTGGGCAGGCCGAGCGGGGGACTGTCGTCACCCCAGCGGTCCAGCTCTTGCAAACGCTTGATTCGCTCCGCCCGCGTCAGCACGCTGCGAACCTTCACCAGGGCGCGGCGGATCCGCAAACTCTTGTCCATCGTCATGGCAGACACCTTATGTTGGGAATGCCCATCAGGCAAACGAGCGGGTTTGTCGTGAGCCG
>JAAZNR010000675.1 GCA_012798155.1 Thermogutta sp.
AGACATTACGAATGAGTGCGAAAGAGCGGGCGCGGTTGGAGGTATATGGGTCGTGTGAAGGTGGGATCGACCTCGGCATGACGTTCGGAAGAGTCGCCACGACGGACCGTCTGATCCGCCCGGCATAGACCGCGCGGCCCGGCTGAGACTCCCCCACACGAAGGGATTTGCCCGATCAGCATATTGCAAGCTACCGGAGCAGCACATTGTAAGCTATATCTTTTCAGAGAGGCCGCGCACCGATCGTGCCTGTTTCCGAGGCTGGGGAATAGGGTCACGCATTCCGCATCGAACCGAAGCAAATGCTTGTTCCGTTTCCGGACCCGCGCAACTGTCGGCGGAACCCGATCGGACGGCGTAAACCGCGATTCTCATGTCATCGCAGAACCGAGAGGGAAACTATGCCCACCGTCGAGGCGGCCGGTGATGCCGGTTTCTATGAACTGATTCATCGCATCGCCCGGCAGTCGCAGGGTACGTTGCTGGAAAACCGTCGCGCGCAACGGCGCATCCCCTTCAAAACGACCCAACGCATCGCTTCGATCGAGGACGACGCGACCCATCGATTGGGGGATTTCATCTCGGTTCAGTGCTATGACCTGAACGGCGGGGGAATCGCCTTTTTGCTGCCCGACCATCCCCCCTTCCAACGATTGATTGTGGAGCTGTCCTGTCCCCTAAAAAAGGTCTTTCTGCTCGCCGAGGTAGCGCACACCGTAGCGGTGTACGTGTACTCGAACGGCGATATCATGCCCGAAGAAATGGACATCGGCGACGCGGATCAACCCTTGCACGCTTCGGAACAAGCGGAGCGACGCGTGCTCGTGGGCTGCCGATTTCTCAGTCGATGGGACGGCGCCAAACCTCCCACAAACGCGAGCGGGGAAACGGGACGAATCACTCCTCCTTCCGATGGATGGCGTCGAGCAGGCGGTTCTTGATTCGGGCGAGAAGCGTGGCGTCCGATAGCCTCGCCCCCTCGCGATCCGTCACGTAAAACACGTCCACTACTTGGTCCAAATACGTCCCCACCTTGGCCCGCCACACCGAGCATCCCTCCTCGAACAAGGTCCTGGCGATGCGATAGAGTAGCCCGGCTCGGTCGTCGGCGAAGACCTCGATAATCGTGAAGTCCGGCAGCGAGGCATTGTCGATTTCCACGCGGACGGCGGCTCGCGGCAAATCGTCCAGCCGTTCGTCAGTCGGCGTCCATCGTTCTCGAAAGACCGGCTCCAATCGGCTCGACGAGGAAAGCGATCGCAAGAGTTCCTCGCGAATTTCGCGCAATCGGTCGGGCGGCGGTTCCTCGCGATAGAAGGGATCACGGACCCAAAAGCGATCCAGAATCAGGCCGCCGGCGAGGGTATGGATTTGGGCCGACAGAATGGACAGGCCGCGGCTGGTGAAGGCCCCCGTCAGGCGGTGAAATACCCCCTCCGCGATCTTTTCCCGCGTCGCCACGGTCCAGATCATGCTCCCCGCGGCGGGCACGAATTCGGCGGAGATTTCGACGGGCTGATCACCCAACGCCGCCAGCAGCTTGAGATCCTGGGCGATGCGTCGCGGATCGGCGGACAGGAGATACCCTTCCGGCAGCGCCGCCACGAGCCTGCGAAAGCCGGAATCGAGTTCGCGCGCCGCCGGTTGAGCCAAGATCTCCCGGCGCCGCTCTTCCAGGAGTTTGTCGCCCAGCGCGATGATATCGCCGGAATCGGAGATGCAGCGCATGGCGCGTTGATACAACTCGGCCAGGAGATCGGCCTTCCAGCCCGTCCAATTGTCAGGGCCGACGGCCATCAGGTCGACGGCCGTCAGCACGTACAACATCCGCAGCAGCTCCGGCGAACCGACCTCCACGGCCAGATCCACGACGAGCTTTTCATCGCTCAAGTCCCGCCGCAGCGCCAGGTGGTTCATGCGGAGATGATTCCTGACCAGAAAAACCAAATGCCGGGTCCGATCCTCCGGCAAACGGAATCGCCGCGCGGTTTCTTCGGCGATTTTCGCCCCCACCGTGCAATGGTCTTCGTCATACCCCTTTCCCAAGTCGTGCAACAGGATCGCGGCGTGCAAAATCGCTTTATCATGGACGGCGGCATACGTCCGACCGAGCAGGCCTTGATCGCGAGATAGCTCGACGGCGCGTTCCAAGGCGATCAAGCTGTGCTGATCCACCGTGAACTTGTGGTACTGATTGAACTGCAACAGCCCTCGCGCCGGACCGAAGCCCGGGATGAACCGCTCGAGCAGGCGGAGCGCGTGAAGATGGCGCAGCAGGCTGGGAAGCCGAGCCGTACGGCCTAGGAGATTGAAGAACCGTTCCCGCTCGCTTTCCGACGGTTCGCCGGGAAGGGCATCGCGGTGCAGCGCCAGCCAGTGCCACGCATCCGGCGATATCTCCGCGTCGTATCTCAACGCGGACTCCAGCAATGAGAGCAAGGGCAGATAGCTCCGCGGGGCAGCCTTTCCGGCCTCTCGCGTCAAAACGATCTCTCCGCCCGCGAGGCGGGCGTGCGGTCCCACCTTCCTCCCGACGACCTTCCCCCACGTACGGCGCAGACGGCGGCGCGGATCGACATGGGCGAAGACGCGAGCGCGGACCGCATCGACCTGTTCCGTGAGGCGAAAATACTCCCGCATGAACCTCTCGACGCCCAACAATCCGCCGCCGCTGGAAAACCCCCAGGCCTCGGCCAGCGACCACTGGGCGGCGCGAGAGAGGATGTCGTCGGCCTTTCCCGCCTCGAGGTGCAACCGTTGGCGGACCCGTAGGAGGAAATCCTCCGCCTCACGAATGGCGGCAGCCTCCTCTTCGGTCACGGCATGGAATCGCGTCAGCCCCTCCAGGGCCGTCTCTTGAAACCGCAAGGCCGCCAGCCATTCGATGAATTGCACGTCGCGCAGCCCGCCGGGAGAGCGTTTTACGTTGGGCTGAAGGAGATAGACCGTGTCGCCGTACTCGGCCCTCTCGCGACTCCGCGCCGCGTCCACGGCCAGGATCAGTCGGGCGGAATTCCGCCGCAAGAACCGCAAGAATCGCCCTCGCCAGTCTTGCAGCAGGTTCTCGTCTCCCCAAAGCGGCCGCACGTGCAACAGGCTGGTGCAAAACCGTGGATCCTCGATCGCCGATCCCCACGTGCGATCGGCCTCGCGAACGCTGAAGCCCACGTCCAACCCCACGTCGTACAGATCGCGAAAAAACGGTTCGCAGAACTTGGCGGCGGGCGTGGGGTCGCGATCGGCGACGATCAGCAGGAGGTCGACGTCGGAATAGGGGCACAGCCGCCGTTTCGCATATCCGCCCACGGCCAGCAGGCAGCCCCGCATCGGCATCGAGCCGCCGGTCTCGCCCGCGTAACGATTCCATAGCGTGAGGACCAGCTCATCCCGCATCGCCGTCACCGCCTCGGCAACCTCAAGCCCCGGCCGGCCGTCGCGTATCATCCTTGCGATCTCGGCCGAACGTTCGGCGGATCGTTCCCTCAAGGCTTCGATGTGAGACGCAATCCGCGTAATCATTCCGATAATCGCCGTCCGTTTGCGGCCTTGGCGGCACGAGGGCCGTTTGCGACGCGACCTCTGAACCACCGGCGGTCGCGGCGACATCCGGAGTGGTTGCCGCCCATTGCCGGCAGGTTGCCATAACCCAAACGGCTCGCGGCTAGAGGGGTTATTTCAGGGCATGATCGTCGGTTTCGCGAGTCCGGATGCGGACGGCCCCGGTGATATCACTGATAAAGACCTTGCCGTCGCCGACTTGGCCGGTGTAGGCCGCTTCCACCACGGCCTCGACCACGCCGTTTACGTCTTCGTCCGGGACGACCACCTCGATCTTGATCTTGGGCACCAAGTCCACGCTGTACTCCGTTCCCCGATAGACCTCGGTGTGACCGCGCTGCCGGCCGAAACCCCGGACCTCGATGACGGTCAAACCTTGGACGCCGCGTTTGGTAAGGGCGGCCTTGACGTCCTCCAACTTGAAGTGCCGAATCACGGCTTCGATCTTTTTCATGCCGTCGCTCCTTGTCAGCGGAGTTGCGAACCCAATCAATAACGGTTACGGCTTGCCTGCCGGGATTACTCACGCCGCCCCGGTTCCTGCGATCGACCCCCATTCGCGTCGCGAGGCGCCGCCGATTCCCTTTCCCTCGCGGCCGACCCCCGGCGGTGTTAACCGGAATATCGACCGGAATGACTCGATCGTCAAGAGTGCCGGGCAACGGCGTACGATCCCGCACCCGACGCCGACGGCCCCGATTCCACGACGAACACTTCCGGATAGGCGAGCATTCCATGCTCCGTGATGTCCATGCCCGCCAATTCCTGTTCCGGCGGAACCCGCAGACCGACCGTGAATTTCATCCCGTAGAACAAGAGTAACGCCAGTCCGAAGGACCACACAAACGCAACCCCGACTCCTAAAGCTTGCACCGCCAAGAGACTGGAACCACCCCCTGTAAAGAGGCCGCCGTCGCTGCTGAAAAGCCCCACCGCCAGCGTGCCGAGGGACCCGCAAACACCGTGGACGGAAACCGCCCCCACGGGATCGTCGATGCCGATGCGATCGATCAATAGGACGGAAAAGACGACGACGCTGCCTGCCAAGGCACCGGTAAGAACCGCGTACGGCACCGGTATAACGTCGCAACCGGCCGTGATGGCGACCAATCCCGCCAAGGCACCGTTGAGCGCGAAGGTGGGGTCGGGCTTCTTGAACAAGCTCCAGGATACCAGCAACCCCGCGATGGCGCCGGCGGCGGCCGCCATGTTCGTGGTGACGGCGATGTAAGCAAAGTTTCCGCCGCCCACGGCCGTGGTGCTCCCCGGGTTGAACCCGAACCATCCCAGCCAGAGGATGAAGACGCCCAACCCCGCCAACGGGATGTTGTGCCCGGGAATGGCGTTGACCTTGCCGTCGCGGAATTTTCCGATCCGGGGTCCGAGGGCGATCGCCCCCGCCAAGCCGGCCCAGCCGCCGATCGAGTGAACCACCGTGGACCCCGCGAAGTCGTGAAAACCCAAGTTTTCCAACCACCCGGAACCTTGCCAAAGGCTTCCCCAGGCCCAACTCCCGAAGATCGGATACACCAGGGCACTGATGACCGCGGAGTAGATCAGGTAGGCGTGGAAGTGGATGCGCTCGGCCACGGCGCCGCTCACGATGGTCGCGGACGTGGCGCAAAACACGGTCTGAAAGATCAAGAACGCCCAGCCCCAATTGTCGTCACCGCCGTCGCTGAAGAAGAAGTCCGTCGTTCCGAACAGCCCGTTGGTAACGCCGAACATCAAGCCGAATCCCACCACCCAAAACACCAGGCTTCCGACGCAGAAGTCGAGGAGGTTCTTCATCAGGAGGTTGCCGGCGTTCTTCGCTCGGCAGAAACCGATCTCGACCCCCGCAAAGCCCGCTTGCATAAAAAAGACCAGAAACGCCGCCAGGCAGGTCCAGAGGATATTGACGTCCTTGAATAGCGATCCGTGGCTGACATTGCCGTCGTCATCCAATTCCAAGGCGGACGCCGTCAGGATCGCCAGTTTCTCCTCCGTGCTCATCTCGGCGAAAGGTTTCGCCGCTTCCGGGGCCCCAACCGATTCGGCAGGCACGGCTTCGGTACCCGCCGCCTCCTGCGCGATCGCCTGGGGCGCCAAGCCCAACAGCGCCACGATCGCAAAGGTGAAGCCTGGGAGGATGTTCCGTCCACGGATCTCGGGCAGCAATTTCATCGTTTCGCACTTCCCATTCGACAGAACGGTTGTTTCGAGTTGGCGGCGAAGACGCCTTCGCACAACTCCAAAGCCGACACGCAATGCCGATTTGGGGAAGCAAACGAGATTCCAGAGAAACCGAATTCCTCGACGCGCTCACGCAATAAACGCAGATGCTCATTTAACCGGCACACCAGGCCGAAAATCACCGTCTTTTGCCTCAACAAGTGCGGGAACCGAGGGGACAAGCCGCGAAAAGAGGGGGCGGAATGGCGAAAACGGCACAATCATACACCGATGACCAAAACTGTGCCCTGCGCGGCTGCGGAGCGGTGCCTTTTTATCGTGCAGTTATGCGCACCACAAAGGCTTTCATCACCCGCCAGTCGGTGCAGCCCCGGCCGGCGGGTCCCAGGGGCGTTCCGTCTTGCCGGCCCGCCTGTTCAGCCAACGGGCCAACACGAAAAGCAAGTCGCTCAATCGATTCAGATAAGCTAGCAATGCCGGCGATAAAGGCGTCCCCAGCGCCAGGGCCTCCCGAGTCAACGCCACCAAACGCCTCTCCGCGCGGCGGCAGACCGTCCTTGCCAGATGGGCGAGGGCCCCCGCTCGGCCCCCCCCCGGCAGAATGAACCGCGTCAACGGTTCCAAATCGGCGTCGAGACGGTCGATCGCCGCTTCCAGCTCGCGGACGTGATCCGTGGTGATATAGCGGGTTCCGTAACGCTCGGCATCGGGGGTCGCCAATTCCGCTCCCACTTCGAACAGCCGATTTTGGATCGTTTCCAGAAGTCCGTCGATTTCCGAGGGAATCGGTTCCGCACGTAGCAACCCGATCGACGAATTCAGCTCGTCCACCGTCCCGTAGGCTTCGATCCGCAGACAGTCCTTGCCGACGCGGGGACCGCGATACAGCCCCGTTTCCCCGGAATCCCCCGACCGCGTATAAATCTTTGCCATCACTCCGACTACTCCATCATTTTCAAACGCCGGACGAGCAAACAGGTCGTGCGGCGGACCGGCCGAAACATGGCCCTCACGTCGAACACGATGGCCTCCGCCGCCGACGCGATGCGGGAACAACGCCGCCGGCTCCTCCGCGACCGATGCTTGTCAGGCCCGGAAGAAAATCAGCCTCGGGACCCCGAATCGTTGCCTAAACTGAGGTAGATGCGGCCGCGAGCCGAGCACAAACCGTCGTCGCACCCCTTCACGGGCCTGCGCGGTCTGTCTTTGAAACGCAGAGGCCGCAGAGGGCGCGGAGAAGCAAGAATTGGTAGCCGCAACTCTGCGTTCTCTCCGGCTCTGCGGTTCTAGCCCTTTCCCCGAAGGCCATTGCTTTCCAGTTCCGGCCCGGTGGCTGGGGTAAAAACGGTGGGTGGCTGGGGTCGTAGCGGAGCGCAGCCCCCAGACGCCCGTCTTCGCGCCACTTCCGCCACC
>JAAZNR010000676.1 GCA_012798155.1 Thermogutta sp.
CCGTCCAAGACCGACATGTGCAGGGCCCCGTTGAGGACCGCCTTTTGCCCGCTCGTCCCTGACGCCTCCAGCGGCCGCCGGGGATTGTTCAGCCACACGTCCACCCCTTGGACCATGTGGCGGCAGACATTGATGTCGTAGTCCTCGATGAACACGATCCGGTGGGCGAAGCGAGGATCCTTTCGCAGATTCGCGATTCGCTGGATCAATTCCTTTCCCGGCACATCGCGGGGGTGCGCCTTGCCCGCGAAAATGAATTGGACGGGCCGGTGGGGATCGTTCAAGAGGCGGTTGAGCCGCTGCTCGTCGCTCAGCAGCAATGTGGCCCGCTTGTACGTCGCGAAACGCCTTCCGAACCCGATCGTCAGGACCGTGGGGTCGAGGATGCTCCGCGCCATTTCGATGACCTCGTCCGGCTCCTCGCGGCGGCGGCACTGGCGGCTGACGCGGCGTCGCACGAAGGAAATGAGTTGCGACTTCAGCGTCAGGTGCGTTTCCCACAATTCGCCCGGATCCACCCGGAAGATGCCCTGCCAGACCTCCGGCTCACCCATCCGTTGATACCAGTCGGGCGAGAAATAGCGATCGTAAAGCAGTTTCATCTGCCATGCCAGCCAACTGGGGATGTGCACGCCGTTCGTGATATGTCCGATGGGCACCTCGTCCTCGATCCGCCAGCTATACAGCCGCGACCACATGTTACGAGTCACCCGACCGTGCAGCGCACTGACCGCGTTGGCTTTGTACGAGCACTTCAGCGCCAGCACGGTCATGCAGAACGTTTCCCCGCCGTCGTTGGGGTTGACGCGGCCCAACCCCATGAGCTGATCATGCGAGATTCCCAGGGCGTCGCGCAACGGGCCGAGATGTTCTTCGATCAAACCGGCGTCGAAACGATCGTGCCCCGCCGGCACCGGCGTGTGCGTGGTAAACACGGTGCTGTGCGCGGTTTCGCGGAAGGCGTCGTGAAAGCTCAAGCCGTCGTCCATCATCCTCTCGCGCATCACCTCCAGCACGGCGAAGGCGCTATGCCCTTCGTTGAGATGGTACACGCCGGGCTTGATTCCCACCGCCCGCAGCGCCCGCACGCCGCCCACCCCCGCCACCAATTCCTGCCGGATACGAGTTCGATTATCGCCCCCGTACAAGCGGCTGGTGAGGTCGCGATCCTCCGGGCTATTGCCGTCCACGTCGGTATCCAGCAGATAAACATTGACCCGGCCGACGCGCATCAACCAGACCTTGGCCTTCAAGACGCCGGTCCGGGTCTCGATCTGCACGACAATCGGATTGCCTTCCTCGTCGCCGGCCAGCTCCAAGGGGAGTTTCTCCACGCGGACGTCGATATACTCCTCCTCCTGCCAGCCTTCGTGATTGAGATGCTGTTTGAAGTATCCTTGATCGTAGAACAACCCCACGGCTACCAGGGGAACGCCCAAATCGCTGGCGCTCTTGCAATGGTCGCCCGACAGGACCCCCAGCCCGCCCGAGTAGATCGGCACCGACTCGTGAATGCCGTATTCCAGCGAGAAATAGGCGACCGGTTTCGACCCCAACACTCCGGCGTGCGTCCTCGCCCAAAGCGGCCGCTCACTGAGGTACTCTTTCAGTCGCCGATACGCCTGGTTGATGCGGCTGTGGAGCGAAAGCTCGGAAATGCGGATCTCCAAGCGTTCGGGCGTAATTTCGGACAACAGCGCCACAGGATTGTGGTCCAATTGCCGCCAACGAATCGGATCCAGCTCCCGAAACAAATTGATGACGTCCGGCTGCCAGGTCCACCAGAGATTTCTCGCCAAAGTCAGGCATTTCTGGTACATCGTGTCGGCGGAAAGGGAAGTCGATATGCCTTGCGCCCCAGTCTGGGAGGCCAACGTATCCATGGGACCCATCATTCCCGATGCTCCTATCGTTCTTTCTGCCGCTCGCAACGAAACCAAGCAGAGAGGAATTATAGACTTCTTCCGGCCGCGATCGTCACTGCCACAGACGACCCGACCCCATAATATCAAAAAGCACTCCCCGATATCAAAAAGCACTCCCCATGGTTGGGGAGAGCGCAGCAGTGAAAGCGTTCCCGAATTGTACGAAAAAGCGGGCGGAAGCTCTATACGGGAGGCGGCGAAAAAGGCCGGCCCGCCGGTAACGTAATCCCGACACCGGCACCTCATCCGCAGGTTCGCGAAGGTTCCTGCCTTCCGGCGGCGACATGAAGAGTTTTGGGAGCGAATCGAGGCGTCGAATGCCGCGCAGTCATATTGACTCAGAGATCGGGGCCGGATCCGGCAGCGAGCATTTCGGCGGTCTCGCGGCGCGTTCCGCGGGCAGCGCCGCCGGCGAATCGGCTCCCTGCGGCGAATCAGCCGCCCTGGGAGCGAGATCAGCTTCGCAGTAAGGCCAGGACGGCTTGCGGATTCTGATTCGCTATGGACAGCACCGACACGCCGGACTGAACCAGGATTTGGGCCCTGGTCAAAGCAGCGCTTTCGGCCGCGAAGTCGGCGTCGCGGATGGCGCTTTCCGCCGCCGTCAGGTTTTCCAAGGCGTCGCTCAAGGAGTTGATGTTGGTCTCGACCGTGGTGCGCTGGAAGGCCCCCAGCCGCCCGCGGAGCGTGGTAATCTGGGCGATGACCTCATCGATGACGGCGGCCGCTCCATTCACGTCGCCGGTCAAGGATTTGGGTCCGCCGGATCGCAATTCGAACAGTCGCCCCGCCACGCCGCCCAATTTCGCGGTGTTCACGCTCTGGACGCCGAGCCGTGCCTGCTGATTGGAGACGACGTCCGGCCCCAACTGGAATTGGGCACCGCCGCCCACGATGCGGAAACCGGTCGTGGTACCGTCCGTGAGCGTTTCGAAGATCGAAAATGTGAGGTCCAGCGCGGCCGTATTGATGGAGGCCTGCAAGCCCTTGCCCACCGCCCGGATACCATTGACCAGCACGTCCACGTCGGTCCCGGCGTTGCGAGTCGTGACCTGATCGTTTTGATCGGTGACGGTGAAACTCGTCCCATTCAGCGCCCGCACGGAAACGAAGGCGTCGGACCCGTATTCATTCGCCTTGAAGAGCAGGCCGGTATTGGCCGCGTCGCTGTTTCCCAGCAGGGCGGCGCCCCATTGGCTGCCGACATCCACGACGCCGCCGGAGAGTTCGGCGTAGTCGGAGAGGGTCACGGCCGCCGTACCGTCCCCGCCGTCGCCCACCGCCGC
>JAAZNR010000677.1 GCA_012798155.1 Thermogutta sp.
GAGGTGCGTGCATGCCGCGCGATAGGCCAGCAGCCGTCGGGTTCCCGAGATTCGAAGACAAACGATCCAGACGCCGTGACTATCTCGAAATCGGGCGTCAACTCCCTCTTCCGTGAATTCCCTGATGGGTCCGGCGCGAAAACGCAGCCGATTGCGAGCCGCGGCGTTCGGCACCGCAAACCGCAAGCTTAAGAAGGTCCACAGGCCGCCGATGCAGCCCAACACCGCCATTCCCAGCCTAAAGCCGAGCTTGGGCGCCGCGCTCGCGACGGTTGCGAGGGAAGCGCGAAGGTATCGGCGGCGGCTCCACCCGGCGGGAACGTCTCGGTCGCCGCACGACATCCGCGGCGACGAAACGTGATCCGGGGATGGATCGATCGGCGGTACGTGATCGTCAGGGTCCATCTGATCGTGACGGTCCATATCGGCGTCGGTGGCGCGGCAAAGGCGAGTCGCTATCTAGCGGATACCGGCAATACGCAGGGCCGCGACGCTGGGATCGCCCCCCGCGACGCTAGGATTGGCTCTATTTTCTAATCTACACTGAACGGGAGGCTTTCGCGCTATCCGACGAAGCGGGGCACGGCGCGAAGTCCCGTACGCATTCTCGCATCGTCGGATTGCGGACGGAGTGGTCGTTCCCGGCAGCCAGGCGACGCTCCATCCTTTTCATGACGCAGGACACGGCCGCCGGGCGCGGTTTGGCAACGCTCGGGCGAAGGATTAGGATGAGAAAGGGTTAAGGTGAGGTCGGAGGTGACCGCGGACGCGATGGAGACCGGTTGGGGACGCTTGCGAAAAAGGTTCCAGGCGTCAAAGGATGGGCGACGGCTTCCGACTAGCCGTGCCACGCTGTCCGGCGAAGAAAGGGAATTTCATGCGCGACGATCAGTGGGACGCGATGCTGCGGTTGGTTCGCGGCGAATCGATCATGCCGGAGCCGGTCGGTCTGATCATCGATTGCCCTTGGCTTCCCGGCTGGTTCGGGACCACCATCCTAGAATATCTGTCGGACGACGAAACGTGGCTGGCCGCCAATCTGAAGGTCATGCGCGAGTTTCCGGGCATGTGGTTTCTGCCCGGCTTCTGGGCGGAATACGGGATGTCTACGGAGCCGTCCGCGTTCGGGGTCAGGTGCCGATTCCACGAGAACGATTTTCCGCATGCCGAGCGGGTCTTGCCGAGCTGGCAGGAGGCCGACCGCATCACCGTTCCCGATTGCCGGACGGATGGGCTGCTGCCGTTCGTCATCAAACGCCTGCAACATTGCCGGGGTCGCATCGAGGCGGCAGGCCATCGCATCCGTTTTGCGGTCAGCCGCGGGCCGATGAATATCGCTTCCTACCTGTTGGGGCAGACGGAGTTCTTGTTGGGGCTGCGGTCTGAACCCGAGCGGGCCCTTCAATTGCTGGACAAGGTCAGCCGATTCATCGTGGATTGGCTCCGCTATCAAAAGGAGTGTTTCCCCAGCATCGAGGGCGTCCTCGTTTTGGACGATTTGATCGGTTTTGTCGGGCCGAGAGACTTCGAAAGGTTCGCGTGCCCTTTTCTGAGGCTGGTGTTCGCGGCGCTGGACGTGCCGGTGAAAATGCTGCACAACGATGCCCACGGGCTGATCACGGCCAAGTATGCGGCCCAAATAGGGTTTAACGCCTTCAATTTTTCGTACGAGCACGGGCTGGGGGAAATCCGTGCGCTGGCGGGGGAAGAGGTGGTTCTGGTGGGGAACATTCCACCGCGAGACGTCTTGGCGGGAGGCACACCGGAGGACGTCGCCCGGGCGGTACAAGCGGCCAAGGCGTCCTTGACGGATCGACGAAGGGTACTGTGGTCCGCGGGCGGGGGGACGCCGCCGGGGGTTACCTCCGAAAACCTTCGCGCCTTTTACGAAGCGGTCACCGCCTGTGCGTGAGTGGTGCCCGTTGCAGCCGTGCGCGTTGCAGGGAGTAAAAGCTTGTGCTGACAGCGGTCCGCAAGCGAGCCGAGATTCGATGTGAAGCCGAGATTCAATGTGAAGAGGGTCGTAAAAACCTCGAGGGATGGCATGATTCCGCCGTCTGAACATCGAGCAGCGGCAGGGCCGGGCGACCTGCCCGTATTCGGTCCCGCGCGTCGTCCCGTGCGGCGTCGGCGGAGTTTTTGCTTTCCGGCTTGCGCCGCTTGGCTCTGCGTCATGGGTTTTTTCGGCGCGGCCTCGGCGGAAGGTCAAGTCGTGATCCCCTCGGTGGGGCCGGTCTACGAATTGACGGGCAAGCCCCGCGTTGACGAAATCGATAGCGCGCTGCGTGGGCGACTGCGGCAAGTGGAAGAAGCCCTCGCCGCGGGGCGCTACGAGGACGCCCTACCCGATTTTCTGCGATGGATCGAGGGAGCGGACGACAAGTTGGTGCCCATTACGCGGAATATGCCGGGGGTGTCGCCGCGATATGTACCCTTGCGACAGTACGGACAGGTGTTGCTGTCGCGGTTGCCGCCGGAAGCTCTCCGGGAATATCGTCGCTCGGCCGACGGCACGTTCGAGGTGTGGTATCACCAAGCCGCGGCGGAACACGACTGCGAGAAATTGACGCGCTTGGTCGAATGGGGCGCCGCCGGCAGTTGGGCCGATGATGCCCTGTGGCTTTTGGGTGAATGGGCGATTCAGGAGGGTCATCCCGCTACCGCCCGCAGCCGTTGGCTACGCCTCCTCCCCGCACCCGGCGGCGACACGTGGTGGGGCGTGCCGGACTGCTCCTTCGAGGAGCCGGCGGTCTTGGCCCGTCTGGTTTTGGCCTCCATTCTGGAGGGGGATATCCCGCGGGCCGAGCGTGAGCTGCACGAGTTTGCATCGAGATTCGGAACGCAGTCGGGGCGATTCGGGGGGCGGGATGCGGCGTACGCGACCGTCCTGGAGGATTTACTGCGGGAAGTCCGCTCGCGGCCTCTGCCCCCCGTCTCCGCCGATTGGCCCACCTTCGCCGGCGACGATGCGCGTTCCAAGGTCCTCAGTCAAGCTTTCGAGATCGTTCGTCCCAAGTGGCGTGCCGGTTTGCCGCCGCCGCCGCCCGTCAGCACCATCAACGCCTGGATTCAGCCGGTCGGCATGCGCTGCGGTACCGAACCGGCCGACGCTCCCCGCGGTTACTTCGCGTCCGCCGTTGACGATTGCGTGTGGGTGGCGACGCCGCGGCAGATCTTGGCGTGGGACGTTCAAACCGGAAAGCCGCCTTGGGGGCTGGATGGGCCGGTCGTGGTAGAGTTCGCGGAACCCGGGCTTGCCGAGGGCTTGCCGTACAATGCCCTGGGGCCGGCCCGGTTCTCCTGCACGCTCGCCGGCGGACGATTGTTTGCCCGCATGGGGCTGCCGATCACGGTTTCCCCCGCCTTGACCGGCGGCGATGTGCCGGAGAACTTTTTGGTTTGCGTGGACCTCGCCGGCCAAGGGCGGCTGTTATGGAAAGCGGCGCCGCCCGACCGCGATTGGGCCTTCGAGGGGCCGCCGCTGGTCCGCGACGGCGACATCTACGTGCTGCTGCGGCGTTCCGACATCCCGTCCCGGGTGTACCTGGCCTGTTACTCCGCGGATCGAGGAGACGCCCGGTGGCAAAGGTTCCTTTGCGCGGCGGATTCACCGGGCCGGGGCTTGCTGTACGAAATGGAGCACCTTCTGCCGACCCTCCAGGGCGACACGCTGTACGTTTCCACCAATCTGGGCTGTGTGGCGGCGGTGTCGGCAAGCACGGGAAACATCCGCTGGTTGACGACCTATCCCCGCATTTCCCGAGGTGATTTGAGCCAAAACGAGGTCTTTCGTTTTCGATCGCCGTCCCCCTGTCTCTACCATAACGGCGTACTGTACCTGGCGCCCCGGGATAGTCGGTACGTGTTTGCCTTAGACGCCGCCAACGGTCAGATATTGTGGCAGAGCGCGGCCGAATTGGAGGGCGTCGTCCATCTTCTGGGAGTAGTGGGCAATCGATTGGCGGCGTCCGGAGATCGACTGTATTTGCTGGAGACGATGGGACCGAACGCCGGAGGGGTCTCTCTTGTTTGGCCGGACGGCAAGGAGCCGATGGGCGTCGGGCGGGGGTTGATTGCCGGCAATCGCATCTATTGGCCGACGGAAGACGCGATTTACGTCTTCGACGTCTCCGCCGGTCGGCCCATGAAAGTCGTGTCCCTGGAACCTTGGGGCCTGAAAGGTGGAAACATGGCGTTTTGCGGCAATACGCTGTTCCTTGTGGGCGCCACGGAGATCGCGGCCTTCGAGACGGAGATCGTATCAGAGGATACCGCGGAGGTCCCCGTAGCACCAAACTCCTCCGACTGACGGAAATCGGGAAGTCGCTGTTGCCCATGCGGAGACAAAGCCGGACGCATTGCGCCGGA